>JBCDFY010000251.1:0-10211 GCA_039176995.1 Bacteroidota bacterium | reverse complement strand
TGATAAATGGCTTCCTGTAATCACAACTTGTCAACTTGAAGGAGAAGGCGAAGGAGCAAAAAGGATTTGTACTACAGCGCAAGGAAATATGCTAGAAACTATCTTAGAAGTGGATGCTGAGCAAAGAGTATTCAAATACTCAATTGATGAACAACCACTTTTACCGATTGAAAATATCATTGGAACCATGCAAGTACTACAAAAGGATGAGGAGACTGAATTGCTCTGGCAGTTAGAATTCACACTACCTGACGAAAGTTCATTTCCGATGGTCAAGCAAGCCATCGAAGGTTTATACGCTGCGGGTGCAAATGGCTTGGCGGCACTCTCCAATTCTTAAAAGTACAAAACAGTTTTTTATGAAAAATATGATGTCAAATATTCTTGTACTATTGTTGGTTCTAGGAGCAAATGCCTGTAAAGTGGCTGACATAAGAACAAGTAATTTAAAACAGCAAGAAAGTACAAGTGAAAAAGGGCGAAATGTACTTGAAGCATCAATAAAAGCGATGGGATACGATCATCTCAATAATTATAAAACCTACTCGGCAAAGTCCGTTTTTGAATGGAAACCGTTTTGGTCTATGATGCCGATGAATGCTTTGCCCGGAAATAAGAACAAGGAAATCGAATTTCATTTTTCAACCAATTCTTTTGATGGAAGAGTGAACTATTTTAAAGGAAGAAAGAAGGGAGATTATCACGGAATACAGTCATGGCAAACTTATCAATCAGTAGATGGTAAACCATTAAAATTCCAAAAAGATAAAAGACGTTCTTGGGGATTAGCTTCTTATCATTATATGATTGAAGCACCAAATCGTTTATTGAACGCACCTATTATAAAATATGGCGGGACAACGAACATGTACGGCAAAGCCTACGACTTGGTGTTTGCTACTTGGGGAACTGTAGAAGCGAATAAAAAGTACGATCAATGGCTTTTGTACATCAATAAAGAAACGAAATTTATAGACTTGGCACAACTCACGATTCGAGATTTTTTTCTTCCCTTTCCTCCCAATTTATCACATGGAACGGTACAATATTTATCTCGGAAAGAAGTGAATGAAGTTCATCTACCGACTGAAGTAGCCATTCAAATGTTTGCGCCTAAAAAGCAAGAAAAGTATGCCTATAAATTCAAATTGTATGATTATAAATTTGATAGCTTACATATTGATGAACTTTATCCTAATCCAAAGTTAGAGCGATTAGGAGATTCTAAAATATCCAAATAAATTTCCCTCTGTAAATTTTAGATAGATGAATTTCAAAATCACTTTTTTACTTTTTGTTTTGGTAAATATGAACATCCATTATCAGACAACTAATGTAGCAGATTTCGTTAGAATAGATTCTTTAGTAAATGTTTCCACCTTCGTTTCAAATTTTGCTGATTACGCTATGAACATTCAAGCAGCAGGATTAGCATCTATTCCGAAAGCTACCATTTCCCCCAAAGGAGCGCTATACATTGAGTATGCGTATCATTCTGGTGGGGAAAATAGGAACGGAAAGATGACACTTTACGACAAAGGAAATCATCGTTTTGAAGGAAGTTGGAAAACAGATGCTGATAACGGAAATTCTTATCAAGGAACGTTGTATTTTGTTTTTGACAAGCTTGGGAACGCTGATGGGTATTATAAATTTGGAGGGCGAGAGTACGAGATCACGATTTTAAAAAAATAAAGCATGAAGCCTTTAGAAAATCCTTTTGGACATTCCAACTACTCAGATCAAAAAGACCTTGAGTTATTATCTCTTGCTTTGGCAGGAGACAAAAAAGGGCTGACGCAATTGATAGAGCGGCATCAAAAATACATATTTAATATCGCTTTAAAAATGATCAACAATGTGGAGGATGCCAAAGACGTAACACAGGAAGTGCTTCTAAAACTCATCACCCATTTAGGGAAATATGATGCTTCCAAAGGAAAATTTAGAACTTGGCTGTATCGAATCACCTTCAATCATATCCTAAATATTAAAAAGCAGAAATATGAACAACTCGTCACAGGCTTCGACTCCTTTTTTGATGCTATAGAAAATGCACCTACTCACGAGTTGAGTGATGAAGAAGAAAAAGATATGCAACAGTTTATTGAGGAAAGTAAGGTGGCTTGTATGGCAGGTATGTTGATGTGTTTGAGTAGAGCGCAACGACTGATTTATACAGTCGGGGAGGTTTTTGAAATTGACCATAAGCTGGCAAGTGAAATCTTCGAAATTACGCCTGCCAATTTCCGACAAAAATTGTCGAGAGCGCGAAAAGACCTTTATCAATGGATGAATAACAGATGTGGATTAGTCAACAAAGAAAATCCATGTCGCTGTAAAAAGAAGACAAAAGGATTTATTGAAAATGGCTGGGTCAATCCTGATAAGTTGACATGGAATAGTGATTATCATCAATCTATACTAGAAGTTACTAATTCAAAAATAGAAAGCACTCTGCTTACAGTTGATGATATTTATGCAAAGCTTTACAAGGAGCATCCTTTCAAAATTGATAAAACGAAAAAGAATATTGTAGAAGAAATCATTAATAATCAAGAATTGAAAGCTGTGTTTAGGTTGAGTGAGTGAAGTTGTCTTTTTAATGTGGGGCTTCAGAGAGAGAGCAACAGGTTTCTAGGCAAGTGTTTCTATTCTGAATAACCATCCTCGATTAGGACTTTTCTATCTCAAAGATGATCTGCGAGACACACCCGATGGCAGAAGAGTGAGTGAGTGGAAAAATGAATTGATGGGCGATACCGATGCAGGCTTTGGCTTTTCATGGATGCTGGTGTCCGCGTTAAATTTGAGAGTAGGCAACTAAGTGTGCAAAATTCTCCTAACGACCTATATTTTTTATACTTTATTGTCCTCTCGTTTTATGTTCATTATTTTTTCTCGATGAGCTATCCCCCATTTTATCAATTCGGTAATTACTGTAAGTAATGTCGTACTAAATTCTGTCCTTTTATAAGTAACTCTTACCGGAATCGTATCATACACTTTTCTTTCGATTAAATTATTTAATTCTAGTTCTTTGAGTTCTTTTGATAACATACGAGGTGTGATTTTAGGAATTCGTTTTTCAAGTTCTGAATACCTTAATTCTTCATGACAAAGAGCAGTAATAATTGGAAATTTCCACTTTCCGGAGATAACGTACAATGTATCTTCAATTGCTTGCATCTCCCTCTTATGAGGTTCAGGAAAAGTTGTTTGAGAATTATTCAATGATTTTATATTTTTTAGATTATTCATTTTGTGTTTTATTGATATTTGAGCAGATTATCATTACACAAATATAGCACTATACTTTTGTATATTGCTATATTTTATATAGTTCAACTCATTTATCTTTGCCCTAAATGAAATTTAACCAAAATGATAAAAAATAAAACAATTACTGTTTTCGGAGCTACAGGAAAAGTTGGAGGTCACTTTGTTCAAATGGCTTTAAAGCAAGGCTATATTTTAAAAGTATTGATTAGAGATGAGAACAAATTTAGCCATTCAGAAAACCCAAATGTCAAAATAATCGTTGGCAGTGCTACTAATAGTAAGAATGTTGAAGAGGCAATTCAAGGTTCGGATATTGTGGTTAGTCTCTTAGGAAATGTAGGAGATTCGACCATTATGTATGAAGCTCACAACGCTATCTTAGATGTTGCCAAAAAGCAAGAAACGATACCAAGGTGTTTAATGATTTCAAGCATTGGTTTTGGGGGGACATCTTGGCTAATAAAGCAGCTACTTAAATATAAATTTATAGGTAAAAAAGGTTACAATGATTATGAGAAGGCTGATAAGAGAATTCGTGAAGAAAAAGAGGTATCATTCGTATTAGTGCGCCCGTCAGCTTTAACGGATAAAGACGGAAAAGGCACTTACAAAGCCATTAAAAAGCCCAAAGGAGGGACTTTTTTTAAACCTATTTCGAGAGCAGATGTTGCGAAATTCTTTTTAGATGCCGTAGAAGAAACAAAATGGGATGGAAATACAGGTGTTCTTTTAGGGGGTAAATAGATTGTTTTTTGCCAAGACGGATTTAGAAAATTGAAGCGTATAAAAAATAGAACTTTTAAAACACCTGCACGGTCTGATCAACGAACCACATACCGAGACGCTTGTGCTGGAAGAGGGCGTTACTTACAAAGGGAGCGTAAAATGGAATAGAAAAAAACTACAATGATTCTGATGTCGATCTAACTGTGAACGGTACGCCAATCAGCGATTCCAATATTGACGACTTGCCTTTCAATTTTACAGGATTTGTGTTGGAATTTGGGACTAGAATTCAGATGAATAAGAAAAGATAAATCCTTACCTATTGCACTTTAGTCCATTGAACTTGGTAGTATCCTTAGGGGCTTTTGGGAGTTTGATCTTTGAGGCGAAAATGAGTTATTTTTTGCGAACTTCCTGATCATGTACTTTTCATAAAGGGTATTTTCAATAACGAAGACTTAGAGGACTATCATATCTAAAACAATACGTACACGACGTATAATAGTTCTTGTCCACATTTCGTTCGTTTTATTCCTACCGAAATATTATCTTTGGTAAACAAGATCTTCCTGAATCAATATTTCGTGGAGAAGAATTATAATTGATACAGAATGGGCAAAATGTAACGTTTCTGCTCATCGCATAAGTCCTATATTACTCAATCGTCTATTAAAAAAGATCGGCTTGTGTGTGGAAGTCACAGAGGTGCGATTTATCGTTTGTTTATTTTACACTTAAAAAAGGTCGATATACTGTTTTGCAAAATATAATATCAATTTTTATTTCAATGATAGGAGGATATTTGGTTAGAGCAAATCAAAATAGAGAAGACAAAACTACTCTTTCGGGTAGTTTTGAAAATTTTTCTCATAAATAATGATAGAAAGTTTGGTGAGCACATTCAAAAACAAAACAATTATCCAAATCCTTTGTGGATATGATAATACACTTCATTGTTTTTCGATATCTACATCTCCTTTACCCTATCGCCTTGGGCAAATGAAATGAGAATTGAGTGTAAGCTCCTACTTCACTTTCCACCGAAAGCGAACCACCATGCCGCTCTATAATCCGCTTCACGATGGATAAACCAACACCTGTTCCTTTGAAATGCGCTCGGTTGTGTGCGGTTTGGAAGAGCTGAAAGATTTGTGCTTGCTTATGTTCAGGGATGCCCGTTCCATTATCACGAACGGAAATACGATGCCCTTCCACAGATGATGTAGCAGCTATTGCTATGGTCGGATTTGTTGCTTTAGCACTGAATTTTATAGCGTTGCTCAATAGATTTCGGAAGACTTGTCGGAACATCAGTTCATCGCCTTTGATACTTGGTAGTGCGTCTATTTTGAAATCAACTTTAGCAGCATCAGGCATAGTATGTTTTAGTTCTTCTATCATATTTCCGACTAATTCATTGAGCCGAATATCTGTAAGTGCCAACGGCATATTGTCTGCTCTTGTGTAGGCATTAATCCCGTCAATCATATCATGCATTTCTTGGATAGAAATTTTGAATTCCTGAATGTAATCCAAAAATTGTTCATCCAAGTCTTGGTCATTGACTTCTAGAATAAGTAAATCTATGAAGTTCTTCGCATTAGCAAGAGGTAGCTTCAAGTCGTGCCCAACCGTATAGTTGAAAGAGCGCAGTTCTTCTTCTTTTACTGCCGCTATCTCGCGTACATCTTCGAGCAGTCGATCTTGCTCTTCTAATTTCAGCTTCAATGCACTTTTCAATTCAATCAAATTGTTTTTTAGCAGCGATTGACTGATATTTTTTTGATTCAATTCGATCAAATCTTCGCCCCATCTCGACAAATCTTCTGTTTTGGCTTGCATACTTCGTTGAGTAGAAGTGGTAAAAGCTTCATCTTCTGCATTCAGTTCTGCTTTTAGCGTCAATAAGTTCTCATTGACATCGCTCAAGGTTTGTTGATTGGTGCGCAGCAGTTTTCTTCTATTATTGAGTAAGATAATGAAGATCACTAAAGAAAGTAGAACGGCACTCGCCAATACAATAAGTAAGAGATTGCGCTGTCCCGTGACTTTAAGGGTTTCATTTTCTCTTTTGATGAGTTCGATTTGGTTTTGCTGTTCCGCTATGGTGGAGGCAAAAACACCAACGCTTTCTAGTTTTAGTGTGGTAATAGAGTCCTTATAGCTTTGTGCTTGCAATAGAAGCGAATCTGCTAGCTTAAAATTCCCTCTTTGTCCTTCCAAGCGACTCAGGATAAAATTTAACTCATTCAGGGAAGCAGTATCTTCTCTTTCGACGGCTATGGCATAGCTTTCCGTAGCAGACTCGTATGCTTTTTCGTATTCGCTTCTTTTTAAATAAAGTGCTGCTTTAGCCGCTAATGCTTTAGAGCGATACAGCAAATCACGACAGTTGTTATCAGGCTCCAATGTGTTATTGAGCAGTTCTTCAGCAATAGCTAAATTATTTAGTTTGATGTTCAAGTCAGCTACTTCTGTGATACCGATATAGCAAGGATCATCCTTTACAAGTTCACCTACGAATTCATTAAGTTCCTCAATCCTATCATCTTTTTTTAGATCGCCATATAAATTGGCTAACATCAAATTGATTTTGGCTTCTTTTTTGGTATAGTCACTACCTGCATGATATCCTCTGTCAGCTATGTCTAGCACTTGTTGATAAGATTTTGCAGATTCATCAAAAATACCCAATTGCCCATAAGTATATCCCATAGACATCAAGCTCCATATTTCTGCAAATAAATTGTCCTTGCTTTGTGCTGCTTCTAACATTTTGCGGTTTACTTCAATCGCATTATAGTAATCATATACATCTAGCAGATTGATGATATGTGTATTATGGGCTTGTACATATTCAAGTTCATGTTCGATGCCGAAGCGGGTGGCTAGTTGTAAATAGTAATTGCTGCTATCCAACTCATAGGTCGTTCTAAAAAGATTGCCTTTCAAGTAATGAGCGATATAGATTTTTTCAGGTTCTTCATTTCCGATGGCTACTTCCTCTTTTTCTATGACTCGATCTAAGTAGTAATGCGCACTATCGCGATTAGGTGCATAGTACACATAAGCATAGCTCAGTACATGCTCTAATTGTAGCTGACTCTCAAGATCATTTAGCTTGTAGTAAAGCGCAAGCGACTTTCTGTAGAAAGCTGTTGATTGCTCGTGTTCTCCTAAAGACTTATGATACAGACCTAAAATATAATTCGCTCCTGCAATACCTGCTTCATAGTCCATTGCAACGGAAATATCTAAACACTGATTGGCTTTTTTCAAAGCATCGTTTAGCTTGTTTTCTCTCAGGTCAGGATTTTGCCTACCTTCGATAATATCATCAAAGGCTGAAACGTGCATTTTTTTAACAAAGTTCGTATCCCTAATGATATAGTTCTCGTTGGCTAATCGCAAAGAATCTTCTAGTGAAATATTCTGCCCCTTACAAAGAACACTTACGAGCATCCAAAAAAATAGGTAGGTAGCTTTAATCCAGTAATTTTTTTTCCTTATTGAATGCATTGATCGCATCTGTTTTGTTGTTTACATTTAATTTTTTGTAGATGTTTTTGATGTGATACTTTACGCCATCCACAGTCATACCTAGTATACTTGCCGTGCTAGCATAGGTATTGCCCGCTGCCAAGGACTTCAATACTTGTACTTCTCTTGGTATCAACAAATCCAGTGAGCTAGCGGAAGGTTGAAAGTATTCCACCAGTTTTTTCGCCATAGTGGGAGAAATTAAAGCACCACCAGCTTGCAAAGTTTTAATAAAGCTGGGGAGTTGAACGACGGGAAAGCTTTTGAGTAAGTAGCCAGCAGCGCCTAGATTGAACGCTTTGAGCAGTGCGTCCTGCTCTTCTATTGCTGTAAGCATGACGATTTCAGCGGTACTAAACTTTTTTTTCAATACTGGAAGCGCATCCAAGCCAGATTGTCCAGGAAGATTGATGTCTAAGAAGATGATATCCAGTCTAGCTCTAGTAGGAACTTTCTCAAAGAATTGTTCCACACTGCTCGCTGCCACCAGCGTCATTAGGTCGGGGCGTAGTCTTACGGCTGCCTGCAAGCTTTTCAGATAAGAAGGATGATCTTCTATAAACGCCAATTTCAACATAACTGTGTAATATTATCATTATTTACACCTTTTTGCCATCCTTTGTTGGTCGTTTGAAGATACTCACTGAGCATACTTACTGCGCGATTTTCTCACATTGCTCCTAACTTAGCTATATCTGTGCGAAGGTAATAGCTCAAAGCACATCCAGATAAATTTTTAAGAAAAGTAAAACTCGTGCAGCTCAAATTTGGAACTGAAGGTACACTTTTGGGTAGTGATTGCTACTACTTTCCTTTTCAATTTGGTGCAACAAGCTATTACTTGCAGATACAAAGACCTACATCAGTTTATTCTAACATTCACTTATTGTATTAAGTTTCATCTGAATATGTTGATGCAGGCTTCTAAACGTACCATTCAATTGTTAATTGTTTGCCTTTGGTTCAAAAGGCACTAAGTAAATATGTAAATGAAAGCCACAAGACTACTTCTTCTTGAAGATGATTCAAATTTTCTTCAACTATTGACTATGCTATTGCATCAAATCGGTATTACTAGCATCACCGCTGCCCACAACTTTAACGAATGTATATCATATTTTGATTCAGAACAAATAGACATTTGTCTTTTTGATATTGATTTAGGAAGCGGAAAGAAAACAGGTATAGATGCAGCCAAACGCATTCGAGCAATAGACCCTAGCATTCCGATCATCTTTCTGACCTCGCTGTACAATGAAAGACACTACACAGCAAGTAAATCAGTGCAACCCATCGCCTTTTTAAACAAACAGTTGGACAAATTAATGCTACTGCAAGCAATTGATCTGGCAACGGAGACGAACAGTTCCTTGAATAGACCACCCACTACTCAGCCAACGGATAGAATATTCGTCAAAGTTGGGAATAACTATAAAGCCATCGCAACTGAAAAAGTAAGTTATTTTGTGGCGGATAAAAAGTTTGTCTATTGTGTAGTAGACAATAGAAAATATCCCATCAGAATGACCTTAAAAGAAGTGGAAAAAAAATTAGGTCGTAATTTCATTCGCACACACCGGGCGCACGTCGTCAATGTTGATTTGGTAGATTCTGTTAACTTAGTAGACAATTTCATAAAAATGGAAAATTCTACTATTCCTCTTGGGCCTTCTTACAAAAGCTATCTACTAGACCGTATTCCTTGGTTTAAGTAGCAGCTCCCTCAACACTAAAGTAAAAACTTACCCCTCCATCTGCATTGTTTTCTACCCAAATATCTGATTGATAGTAACTTAGATAATGTTTCACAAGAGAAAGCCCCCTGTGCTGGCTAGTCTTAGTAAAGATTTGATCCAACTTATTTGGAGCAATTCCTTTGCCATTGTCTTTCACTTGCACGATCCATTGTTGCCCTTTTGGATAGGCTGAAATTTCAATTCTATGTTTGGCTGCTACGTCCTTCGTATGCTTTATGGCATTGTCTAGTAGATTGGCAAGCACTTGCTCAGCTATGGGTGGTGGAAGCTGTACTTTAGGTAAAGCAGCACTGATGACTGTAATGTGATTGGAACTAATTACGGCTTCGTACTCGCTCAGTAGTTGCGCTAAAATATCGGAGAGATTGGATACCTTACCTATGCTTTCCATATTTCCTCTTGACCACGATAGCAAATCCTCACAATAAGTAATTAAATGGTTGATTTTATACAACACCCTATTTTTGAAATTTTGTAGTTGGGCTGACTGCTTTTCTTTGCTTTCTATCTGTTCTAATAGTATTACATTATGCAGGCGATTGATAAGATCGTGTGCAATAGTATGTACGAATCCATCTACCTTTTCATTGGTTTGCAGCACTTGCTTTTTACTTTTTTGTAGCGCAAAATTGAGTGCTTCCAACTGTCGAATATACTTTTTGTGTTTGCGATAGACTACATACAAGACCACTAAGCCCACCAATGAGATCAATAACAAAATTAAGAGCAAGACCTGAATATTTATTTGTGCTATCATATTGTCTGTACATCAAACCTGCGCTGAGGGAACTCTCCCTTACTAAAATTTAAGTCTTCTTAGTTTCCGCCGCTTCGCGGCGAAAACAGGGGGGATCTTGGGGGAGAAACACAATATTGGGCTTTTAGCCCAATATTGTGTTTCTCCCC
>JBCDFY010000250.1:0-10221 GCA_039176995.1 Bacteroidota bacterium | reverse complement strand
CGCTTTTCTTCCTCAACACCCTTTCCGCCGCCGTCGAAGATGGCGGCGAGTGTTTTTTTTGAAGCTCGAAAAGCTAAGGCTTTTCTCGCTTCTCAAAATTTAAAGAAACTTAGATTACACTGTACTAAATTAATTTCAATATCGATTATAAATAAATCATTTTGGAAAGAATAGAATACATCAGGAATGACGAGTTCCATAAAAAAGACCTCATAAGAGCTGGAAAACTTCTACAAAAGTTCAATCTAGCTGACTATGAAAACGTTGAATTCAAAGCAACAATTTTAAGAGAGTTGCTTGGTTCTGTTGGAAAAGGCATTGCTATTGAACATAATTTCCACTGTGATTTTGGTTATAATATCCACGTTGGAGAAAATTTTTATGCAGGGTTCAATTGCACAATTCTGGATGTGGCAGAAGTGAGAATAGGAGATAATTGCCTTATTGCACCGAATGTTGGGATTTACACAGCAGGACATAATATTAATCCTATCGACCGACATAAATCAGGATTTGCGAAACCAATAACAATTGGAGATAACGTCTGGGTTGGTGGACACTGCGTGATACTTGGTGGAGTGAAAATTGGGAAAAATTCAATAATTGCAGCAGGGTCAGTCGTTATAAAAGAAGTGCCCGAGAATACTATTTTTGCAGGAAATCCAGCCAGAAAAATCAGAGATATTGAGGTGTGAAATGAATTTTCTTTAAATCCAAATAAGATATTTTAGAAGTCTTTTCACAATTCCTTCATCATCTCCTTCACTGCCAATCGCCCTGACTTCATCGCCGCATTCAAAGAACCATTCATCAAATGATCACCACAAATATAAAGTCCTTCGTCAAGTTTGATTTCTGATGGAGATAGATCGTTTTGAATAGATTGTGCTGCTGGTAAGGCATATTTTACAAAATAGGACTTCAAATGATTCCAATTTCTAACTTCTGCTCCAAAATGTGACTCCAACTCTAGTTTGATTTTTTCAACAATATTCTCCTGATTAGCGGCTTCTTTTCCAATCACGGATACCGAAATAAGATGCTCGCCTTTTGGTGCAAACTGCTTGGAGAGATTAGATATAACAGTGCAATTGTTGACTAAGCTATTCGCAATGGAATTCAACGCCAAAATAGGTTTGGTAAAGGGAGCTTTTTTGCTGCTGAAATAGACATTGAGTGTAGATTCGTGGTCAGTATTCTTGATGTTTTGTTGGAGCAATTGAGCGGCATTGGGGGCATCGGTAGCGATTAGAATTTGTTTAGCTTCTAAGGTTTCGCCTGAAGCTAAATATACTTTTCCTTGTTCTATTCGAGTTACCTTTTGTTGAGTACGAATGCCATTTATTGGTAAGCAACTAGCGATTTGTTGTGGAATGGCTTCTATGCCTTGTTCGGGAATTGCAGTGTCTCCTTTGGAAAAGAGCTTGAAAACAAAATCGAACATTCTGCGAGAGGTGGTCAAGTCTTTTTCCAGGAAGATTCCACTCAAAAATGGGCGAAAAAAAGATTGGATTATCGCATCCGAAAAGCCATAGGATTTCAGAGCTTGAAGCGTAGTTACTTCTTCTTGCTCAAAGATTTTATCAATAGACAGATTACTCAATCGAGTGCGCAACAAAAGTATTTGGAACTTATCTCTTAGCGTTCCAACATCATTGAAGAGAGTAGAAAATGTACTGCCTAGCCAACGCGGAGGATCGCCAATAATACTGCTTTTGCCGTGTTCTTGTAAAATCAATGCGCCGGGAAGGAAGGACTTCAAGTTCAGAGCTTCGTAGTCTAAAACTGCCTTCACTTCTGGATATTCCGTCAGTAATACTTGAAAACCTCGATCTAGTTGAAAGCCATTAATGCTATCCGTTTTTACTCTGCCACCGACTCGATTAGTAGCTTCTAAGAGTAAGAATTCTTTGTTTGCTTTGTGCAAATAGTGCGCCGCCGTCAAACCTGCCATGCCGCCGCCTATGATGATGATGTCTTTCATTGCTCGAAAAGAAATTAAGCTGATGAACCGAATAAGATTGATGGGTTCAACACATTTTTTGAGCAAGGGTTCTTGAAAACGGATCGGTTATTCGGTAGTGGGAAACAGTTAGATAAAGTTCGTTTTTTTGAAAAAAAATCTATTCAAGGCAACCCTTCCATTCTTTTGTTCCTAATGTGTGCAGAGAAGACTTGTAATAGACTATTAACTTCCTGATTTGAAGACAGACGAATCAAAACTAATTGCAGCCTGTAAAGCAGGAGATCGCAAAGCTCAAAAGATGTTGTACTACCAGTATAAGAATGTGCTGTTTAGTATCTGTCGTCGCTATGCTCAGAATAATGAAGAAGCGGAGGATTTCTTACAAGAAGGATTCATTCAAATTTATACCGACTTGTATCAGTATAAGCCGCATGGATCTTTCTTGGCTTGGTTAAAAACGGTGGTTGTCCATGTTGCACTGAAACAAGTCAAAAAAGAAAGAAAGAAAAAACAGACCTTCGATAAGGAAGTGTGGACTCGATTGCAACAAGAAAGTGAGGAGTACCGCGAGAAACCTAGTCGGGAAATACTAATTGAAATGATCCAACAGCTTCCAGATGGCTATCGAACCGTCTTCAATCTATATGCAATTGAAGGATATTCGCATCAAGAAATCAGTGAAATACTGGATATTTCTGTGAGCACTTCAAAATCCCAATACCACAAAGCTAAAAGAACATTACAACGATTGTTTAAATCAGGAGCAACAGCATTGAAATGAATGATTTTTTTGAACAAGATGACTTTGAAGAATTTCTTAGAGAAAGTTTGGAAAACTACGAATCTGTTCCTTCTGATTCGCTTTGGGGAAAATTGCAGCATAAAATTCCGCTCAGTCCAACTATTGGAGGAAGCCTTATCTTTTCAGTAGTTGCAGCCATTACGGTAGTTGGAGTAGGCAGTTTATTTTATTTTTCCACTTCAAAAGTACCACTTGCGGAGCATACAGACGTGATTTTAGAAGATGAACGCTTTGCAAGGACAGAATGGGTTGCTTCACCCATGCAAGAAGAAAAAAGTAATATTCAGCAAAAACAGTTTGAGAAAATAGTACGGTTCAATTCTATTTCTGATAATTTTCAACCGCAAGAAATCTCAAAAGAATTAGCGGTTCGTTCAACTGAAACGGCTGCGAAAGAATCATATGTAGCACCAAAAAAAATAAACAACCCACAAGAAATAGGGGTATTGCGAAAAACAACCGAGTTATCACGAGTAAGAGAATTCGCAAACATAATTAGACTACAAGAGATCGCGGAACTACCAAAAATAACTTCCTTGCGAGGATCTACGACTCCTCAATTACCTGTATATCAAAGAATTGATATGAAGGAATTTCCTTTAACACTCCCAAAAGATATCAAGAAAAAAGGTAAGCCCAGTTCATTTTCATTCAAGTCGACTTTTGCTACCGCTACACGAAAAAATACGAAATCTACTTTAGCTAAACCTCTAAAAAGGAAAGGAGATAAAAGTACTCCTATTGTTGCCTCCACAGCAACCAACACGAGGAGTTCGCTTCTACCTTATTTACGTACTGCTCCAACTTCGTCGCAAGAGCCTTCTTTTTCAGGGAAAGAAGCAGCAGAAGACGCTGAGATTAAACAAAAAGGGATGTGGTTCTTGGAATTGGCTTACAGTCCACACATTTGGACTTCTTTAAAGAGTAAGAAAGAAGGTTATCGGACAACACGATGGCTAGAGCAAGTTCATCAAACTGCGGACTATGGAATCTTTTTCACTGAAAGGAGAAAAAATGGTTGGGGCTTTGAAGGAGGATTTATTTATGGTAGTTACAGGTTGAACCACGAGTTAAATCAGACGATTGAGTTTTCTTATCAGAATAGTTTCTTTAGAAGAGGAGAGCTTTCTAAAAATTACGCCATTAATATCGAGAGCCCATTTTGGAAAGAAAACCGCTTGGTGCAAATCAGAATGACAAGTCCCGAACTGGAGGAAGGAGAACAAATACAGATTCGAGGGAACTATACCTATAAACTCAATAGTTTCCAAATTCCAGCAGGCGCGAACTACCAGTTGGAGCTGAATCCAAAACTCAATTTAATTCTGCAAGGAGGCCTAGTTTGGTCCTTTATGACTGTGCCAGATGGCTCTTTCTCTAATGCTTCTCTGGGTAGAGAGTCGCTTAGTATTATACAAGTGGAAGAGACGGAAAGACGCGTGTTTGAGAGCATAGATAGCTATATTGGTCTTGGTTTACGATATAATCTATCTGATCAATTTAGCTTAAAAGTTGGTCCTCGATATACTGCCACTTTCAGAAACCGTGCAAACCATAATGAGCAAATTAGCTTAAACAGCTGGCAATTGAATTTTGGATTAAACTATTCACTCAACGCTGAATAAATGCGTCAAAAAATAGCATGAGTTAAAATGGGTATAACAAATTGCACAAATACCAAAAGAGCTTACTAAGAGCGGCTTGTTCTGGATTTGGATGGACTCGACCACGTCTGCCTCAGGCTGACGTCGCCATGATTTGACAAGAGCAGAGATCAGAGTCTTTGCTACTTCAAATCTTCTATAAAAGTGCAATTTGTTATACACACTGATTTAGAACTACTAGGAGATGAAACATTTTAAAGTATAATTTCACTGCTTTGTTTGACTGTAATGAAGTAGAACCTCCAGCGAAGCGAATCCTCCCGAACCCCAACGGAATACCTTTTGAAACTATTTATGAGTATCAGTGGCGATGAACTAAAGAAATTTCATTACGGATTCACGCATAGAGAATTTTCCCGATTGTGAGGTAAGGCTCGGCTTTTTACCATTTCAGACTGGTAACTTAAGTCGAGCTTTACTCTTTTTGAATTATTAGCAACTCAATTGCACAATCGGTGATTTAATTGCAGTTTTTAGCTCAAAATAAAATAGATAATACGCTGATCTACAGCTACTTATTTCTGATCATAGAGACAAAGTGATGAATATCTTTCTCTAAGTTTTCTGATTTCCCTAGCATTCGAATGAAAGCACTTCCAATAATTGCGCCGCTCGCGTATTGACAAGCCGTAGCGTAAGTAGCATGGTTAGAAATACCAAAACCAATTAATCGTGGATTTTTCAGTTGCATGGCGTTGATGCGATTGAAATACGCAATTTGTTGATCAGAAATATCACTTTTTGCACCTGTAATCGA
Organism: Bacteroidota bacterium; assembly: GCA_039176995.1. Classification (GTDB taxonomy): domain Bacteria; phylum Bacteroidota; class Bacteroidia; order Chitinophagales; family Saprospiraceae; genus JAAUTG01. The sequence goes on along the minus strand of JBCDFY010000250.1, from coordinate 5,032 downwards.
AGAATTGGAGACCATATAGATAAAGCTATTGCTCAGCTCATCAATTTGTTGAATGCGCTCGTTACTCGTTTGTGGCGTGATGAGGAAAGTCATTTTTAGATTTGCTTGTTCTACTTTTCTTCGATAAAGCGATTCGTATTCATAGACGGGCAAATCAGGCAAAATCAAACCATCAATGCCTACTTCTGCGCACTTTTGGATGAATCTTTGTTCTCCATATTGCATTACCTGATTAAAATAGCCCATCAAAACAAGTGGAATTTCTGTTTGTTGACGTGCACTTGAAATTTGCTGAAAAAGCACATCCAGTGTCATTCCGTTTTCTATGGCTTGTTGTCCACTTTTTTGAATAGTTGGTCCGTCGGCAAGTGGGTCGGAATAGGGCATTCCAATTTCAATCAAATCTACTCCTGTATCCGCTAAATGCTTGATGATTTGTGGAGTATTTTCCAGTTTCGGAAAACCTGCGGTGAAGTAAATATTGAGAATTTGCTCCTTTTTCTGCTTAAATAAAGCCGTCAAACGATTCTTGGTCGAGTATTTTGAGCGCAAAGATACTTGAAGACAGGAGTCTTTTCAGACGGAGCTACTTCTTTTGATTTTATCAAAATCAAAAGAAATAGCTCCGTCCGAATAAACCTATTGAAAACGGAGGGAAAAATTTATTTTTCCTTCCGTTTTCAATAATTCTGAGATCCATCATTAATCTACATACACCACTTTCCTCAAAAATCTCATTCCAAAAGTCAACTCAATCGTTACGTTACGAATGAGTCGCTCGCTAAGCGTTTGATTGTTGCCTGTGAAGGGATTGTAGACGCCCGTCAGTTGTGGCTGGCGATAGGCAAAAGTGAAATCTGGATTGATAGTCAACTCGACTGAGCTACCGACGAATTCAGAAAACGGAAATTCGAATCCACCACCTAAAAGTGCGCCCACATTCCACTTCTGTACGAAGGCATCCAGTGGATAAAAAAGTGTTCCAAATTGAAGATTGATCGCTTCGTATTGTTCCAGATTGGTATCAATCGTGTAGTCACCACGCACGCCAATCATGTAGTAACTCTTAAAGGCGCCGCGCATTTGATATTTCTGCTTCACACCAATGGCTGCTGAAATATTGCGAAACTGAAACTCTCTAGTCGGCAATCGAAATAGATCACCACTGCCCAATCCTCTCGCAAATTGATTACGCAAGGCACTGCCTCGAATATGATAGCCTCCTTGAGCAAAGAGTGCGAAAGAATTATCTTCGGCGATGGACTCAACGTAAAGGATACCATGATATTTGATTAATGGATCGCGCTCGAAACCGCCCCAATTTTGGGTACCAATAGATGGACCACCTTTAATACCAAAAATGAAACCTTGTCCGAAATTTAGTGTCGAACAAAAGCAAATTAAGATCAGTGTACTCAGCAGATTGATAAATTTCATAAGTAGTTCAGCTAGATTCTAAAAATTTCAAATATAGAACAATTCGCGGAAGGTATTTATTGGCAGAGCTGTAGATGAATGTAATCAAGCGTGCGGATGTTTGAATATATTTAGAAAATTAGTGATGGACAAGAAGCTGTTTGAATTGGGTATCTGAAAATTGTTATCGCTCATTTTTTTACCAATTAAGGCGTTAAAAGCAGAGTCTGTGCGGATCAGCATTTTGGCGACGAAAAGTGTTGAAAAAAGGGTATAACAAACTCAAAGGTTGAATTAAAATAGCTTTTAAGATACCCTGAATTTTAAGAATTACTGGAAACGAATACAGGGAGCGAATAGGGAAGATAGCCCAAGCTATCTGACTGATGCAACGCAGCAGGAATTTAGTAGAGAATTAGAAATCTCATAAATTCTCTTACATAGGAAAGAATCGATCAGTGGCTTAAAGTGGGGAATAGCTTTTGTTTTAGATGAAATAGGCAATACTTTGGTCGCTATCAAAAAGCATTAAGTCTTTTTCTTTTCAGAGAAGGCGGACTAAGCTACTATCGTCTAGGACTTGTATTTAGGGTAACCAGAATCACCATGCTAGGAAACTAGACAAACGTATCGTATCTTGGTCGCGGATCAAGATAATTGATTTGTCTCAAACAGTTTCCAATAACAAAAACACATGGAATCAGAATACGGAATCCTCTCACTTCTTCCTCCTGTCATTGCTATTGTGCTCGCTATTTTGACGCGACAAGTATTCGTTTCGCTCTTACTAGGTATTTTTCTAGGCTGGCTTATCATCCACAACTTTAGCTTTCTTGATGGCATTTTTGCGACCTTACAAGCGTTGGTAGATGTTTTTCAAGACCCAGGCAATACGCGGACAATTATGTTTGCGGCGCTAGTGGGCGGTTTGATTCTGTTTATTCAAAAGTCGGGTGGGGTAGAAGGCTTTATTCGGCAAATGACTAGCTTTTTACAGCGCTACGAACAACGAAAGGAGGGAAGCAATAAAGTCGTGGTGCAATTGTTAGCTTGGGCAACGGGTTTGTTAATTTTTGTAGAATCCAGCATCTCGGTTTTGACAGTTGGAGCATTGTATCGTCCAGTGTTTGATAATCTAAAAATCTCGCGCGAGAAGTTGGCGTACATCGCCGATTCCAGCTCTGCACCTTCCAGTATTTTGATTCCGTTCAATGGTTGGGGCGCGTTTATTATGGGTATTTTAGCAGCAGATTTTGCTGACCCTTTCGCGACTATGATGCGCTCTATTCCTTACAACTTCTATCCATTTTTGGCATTAATTGGGGTGTTGATCATCATTTTTGTAAAGAAAGACTTGGGTGCGATGAAAAAAGCAGAACTGCGTGTGCAAACCACAGGCGCGTTGCTGAATGAAGGTTCGCAGCCGATGGTTTCCGATGAACTTACCGATGTGCCGACCAAAGCAGGTGTGAAACCTCGAGCTTTTAATATGATTTTACCCATCGCCGTGATGGTCATTCTGATGCCCGTTATGTTAACTTATACAGGTTGGGAAACGGCGATGGAAGATTTACCAAATGCAGGAAAACTGGAACAAATTCGCTACGCAATTGGACAAGGTTCAGGTTCAACTTCTGTGCTGACTGCAGTTTGCGCATCCTTATTGTTTTGTATTGCTCTTTACGGTGCGCAAGGCATTTTTGACATCAAAGAATCTGTTGACATTGTACTAAAAGGCATTTCAGGTTTGATGCCTCTAGCCTTATTGATGTTGTTCGCCTTCGCAATTGGTGCAGTTTGTAAAGAATTGAAAACGGGAGTTTATGTAGCTAGCGTAGCAGAGACTTGGCTTTCTCCCAACTTAGTACCATTTATTATTTTCTTGGTGAGTTGCTTTATTGCTTTTTCTACAGGCACTTCTTGGGGAACGTTCGCCATTATGTTAGCCATTGCGATCCCAATGGCGCGACAAATGGATGCCAATATATATATGACGATCGCTGCTGCATTGGGTGGTGGCGTTTTTGGAGATCATTGTTCGCCCATTTCTGATACGACCATACTATCCTCGATGGCGTCTGCTACTGACCATATAGACCATGTACGTACGCAAGCACCTTATGCTTTGATTGCAGGTAGTATTGCTGCTTCAATGTACTTGTTGTTGGGGTTATTTTAACCACATAGCCACAATAGTATTTTCGCATAGTGCATATTTCACTCCTGTACACTTTTTCTCTCGCCTGTACGGATGAAAGGGATTTAGGGCAGAAACAGATTGATTCTGAACCAGAATAAATCTGTCTCTGCCTTAAAAAATCTTTGTGGTTCAAAATCTCCACTCGTTTCCCAATGAGCTACTCTATCAACCTTTACCTGACGAGAGACTCGCTCGGCTTTCCTTACCGACAAATTGGAAGGCTTGCATCATTTTATAGTAGATTTCGGTATTGTCATAGATACCACCGAACAATTCCGATTGTGGACCAAAAGCGAAGACAGGAATCATGGTGCAGGTATGGTCGTTGGTCGTAAATTCCAATTTGAGTTTGCGCATTTTTGAACCTGGATTAATTGCTAAGCCTCCCGTTTCGTGGTCTGCAGTGACAATGATTAGCGTTTCGCCGTCTTGCTTCGCAAATTCCAAAACTTCAGTAATGGCTTTATCAAAGTCTAGCATCTCACTAATTAAAGAGCGTCCTTCATTGGCGTGTCCTGCCCAATCAATCTGTGAACCTTCCACCATTAAAAAGAAACCTTTATCGCTGCGTTTTTTGAGAAATTTAGGTGCCATTTTGCTCGCATAAGGCAAATAAGTTCTTCCTTGCGCAACGGGCAAAGGATCTGCATTGGCAGAAAAATAGGCAAAGTTTTTTTCAGGATTCATTTTTAGACCCGTCAGTTCACTATTCAAGAACGAACTTACACTATAATTTTTTTCTCTCAACTCTTTCACCAAATCTCTTTCATCATATTCTCGATAATCAAAATAGCGTTGTCCACCTCCAACGAAAAAATCAATTTCTGTCTCCAATAAATCCGCCGCGATATTTTCAAACAAAATGCGCAAAGGTTGGTGCGCATAGAAAGCAGCAGGTGTGGCGTGAGTAATTGGAGCAGTAGCTACTAGACCAGTAGCTAAACCTCGGTCTTCGGCTTCTTCCAATATACTTTTGCAAGCGATAGTATCTGAATCCATTCCCAATGCTCCATTAAACGTCTTTTTTCCACAAGCAAAGGCAGTTGCACCAGCGGCTGAATCAGTTTTTAGATTATCGAAGGCGTGAGATTTATGAAAACCGATAATCTCAAATTCTTCTAAACTCAATCGCTTCTTGCTAGAATAAATTGCCGCTGTAACCTGTGCCAATCCCATTCCGTCTCCAATCATGAGGATGATATTTTTTGGGTATTCGGATTGGGTTGGATAATTCTGATTTTCTACAGTCTTTTTCGTACCATCACAAGCACTTATAAGCAACATTCCTACCGCAAAGCAAAGAATATATAAAAAGTGCATTCTGCTATTTCTCAAATTAGCCCACATAAATAATAGATAAGTTAACAGCGTGTAAAATAGCTGTTAATCCAAGAATAAACAAACAAAATATTATTT
>JBCDFY010000249.1:0-10305 GCA_039176995.1 Bacteroidota bacterium | reverse complement strand
CTTGGAAGAAATCTCACGATTCCCTCTCTTCTGTAGCCTAAGCTACAAGGGCTTCATTGTCCCCGACGCTTTACACCCAACCGTTACCAGTTACGCATAGTCGGGTAGGAAACTAATGGAGGTACATTAGGTCAAATCATATTTCCGAAGTCGATCCTTCTTACTGGAAGTACGTTTGACAATATTAAGAAGCGACTTCTTGTCGCACTAGATGCTAGCGAGCAAGGCAAAATTATGAGCAGATACAAAATCACTGACCAACACGGACTCAACTTCCTCACACTAACTGTTGTAGATTGGGTGGATATCTTCATCCGAAAAAGCTATAAAGACATCATCATTGACAGTTTGAAATTTTGTCAAAAAGAGAAAGGCTTGATCGTTTATGGATATGTGATTATGAGTAGCCATATACATTTGATTGTAAAAGCAGATGGCAAAGTTTCGCTTTCCGATATACTACGCGATTTCAAGAAATTTACGGCACGGCAAATTTTAAAAGAGATTCAAACAGGCGGCTATGAAAGTCGGCGCGAGTGGTTGTTGCATCGCTTTGCCTATCGCGCTCGAACCAATGCAGGCACACGCAAGTATCAGTTCTGGCAAGCAGACAATCATCCTGTCGAATTGTACAGCCCGAAAGTAATCATGCAAAAATTGAATTACATCCACAACAATCCTGTAGCCGAAGGATGGGTGCTAGAAGCAGAAGATTATTTTTACAGTAGCGCGGCTTATTATTTGGATGAAAGTGGTCCTTTGGAAGTCACGATATTAGATTTGCCCTTGTCTTCGATTGGCTATATTGATATGTAGTATTGCTCGCTCGTTAGCGTCTATGACGCGAAACGTAATGTCTGCAAGTCTCTGACTTGCGTAAATTGCTTACCTTTACAACATACACGAGTCAAAGACTCGACGACAAACCGCACCACATCACAGATGCTGGCGAGCGCAATAGTTTATTATGCAACTTACCAACGAACAAAAACAAATCGTCCAATCTTCTGGCAACATCAAAATCAATTCGGTTGCTGGTTCAGGTAAGACGACGACAGTAATGGAGTACGCAAAAGCGCAGAATCGTCGGAAGCGAATTTTGTATTTGGCGTTCAATCGTTCGGTGAAGCGAGAGGCAAAAGAGAAGTTCGCAGCACAAGGCTTGCACAATGTTCGAGTAGAAACGGCGCATTCCCTAGCTTATCGGCAAACCGTCAGAAAATATGGCTACAACGTCCGTTCGCAATCTTACAAATCTTTTGAGATGGCGAAGTTACTACAATTGCCCAATGCAGGACAGAAGTACGGACAATACGTTCTCGCTAATCATGTCAACAAATTTATGAGCTACTTTTGCAATAGTGAAGTCGCAAAGGTGCAGTATTTGGATTATGCTTCGACAGTACACGATAAGGAAGCGATTGATTTTGTGCATCAACACTACGACCTCATTGAGCGACAGACACGTTTGCTGCTCGCAAAAATGAATCGCGGAGAAATAGACATCACCCACGATTTCTATTTGAAGAAATACCAACTCGACCAACCTCAGTTACCCTATGATTACATCCTCTTCGATGAAGGACAAGATGCTTCGGCTGCGATGTTGGATGTTTTCTTGCGGCAAAAAGCAACTAAAGTCATTGTTGGCGATACCCATCAACAAATCTATACTTGGCGATACGCCATCAACTCCTTGCAAAAAGTAGATTTTCAGGATTATCACTTATCTACTAGTTTTCGCTTCGATCAAAACATAGCTGATCTAGCTAATCAAGTCTTGGATTGGAAGCGAGCATTATCAAACGGTAAAATTCAACCGATTTCCATCAAAGGCATTGGTCAACATCAACAAAGTGAGACAAAAGCGATTCTCGGACGCACCAATTTAGGCTTGTTGCTCAAAGCCATTGAATATGCGGTGGATAAAGCAGAGGTTAATAAAATTTACTTTGAAGGCAACTTTAATTCTTACGCCTATGCTAACGAAGGTGCATCACTTTATGACGTTCTGAATCTATACACTGGAAAACGGCACTTGATTCGAGATGAATTGATCAAAACGATGCGTGATTTAGAGGATTTGGAAGACTACATCACCAAGACCGAAGATTTGCAATTGATGACGATGGTAGAGATTGTCAAGGAATATGGCGAAGACATTCCTAACATTTTGCGGGAGATTAAAGATAAACACGTCACAGAAGAAGAGCGACACGAAGCAGAAATGATCTTTTCAACCGTTCATCGAAGTAAGGGTATGGAATACGATGTTGTACATTTGGTGAATGATTTTATTCCACGAAAAACCCTAGAAGAAATAGCCGAAAGCCGTCCAAAATCTATTTCTGCTAAATTACAAGAGGAAATCAACTTACTTTACGTCGCGATTACTCGTACGAAGCATAAGCTATACATTCCTGATACCTTACTTCCACCTGATTATCTTGCTGCCGCTAACATTCAAGTTCTGGCAACCAAACAAGAAGAAGAAATAGATGAGCCAAACCAATCCGCTTCTGATTCGAAGGATTCTGACTTTGAGATGACTACTACCAACCTTGACGAACGATACGCAGAAATCAGAAAGATTCATCGCGCTGCTTACGAACCTTGGACAAGGGAACTCGACCTAGAATTGACTGAAATGTACATAGATGGCTTGAGTATCAAAGACCTGGCGCAATATTTTGGTAGAACCAAAGGTGCAATTCGCTCACGTTTGGAAAAGTTGAATATTAATTGAGCAGTCTGCTAAACCAAAAAACTAACGTATAAAACTTGTATTCAAAATTACACAAAAACAGAAACGCTTTTTTAGGGCGTCTTACTTAGTTTTGAAATTACAATAAGCACATATTCTACCACAACTTCCTATCTCTATCATATAAAGACAATTACCAAAATCTTAATTCTTATGGGACAATATCTCTCTGTTGGCATTTTAACCCAAATTAACATAAAAGCAGAAGAACTGACTGCAGATACTTTGAAATCCCTAAAACCTCGACTATCAGGATGGGGATTTGATTTCAAGATTTATGAAGGCGATTTATCAGAAAATAGCTGGTCAGGCAAATTGAAGCCAGCAATTATCAATCAGGAATTATTGCCTTTTCTGAAAGAAACTTACACAGTCTTGGGGAAATTCGTGAGACTAGACGATGAAAAAACTGTGTTGGAAAAACTAGAAGAGGCTCCTTCGGAAAAACAGAATGATTTTTTGCAAGAACCCAAGTATTACAATCTGCAACTAGATCGTTATGCAGACGACATCCACATGAAATTTAGCAATCAACGCATTCGCATTTCTTTTTCTGCTGTAAGCCTATTTATGGCAGGAAAATTGATGATGGAAAGCCATGGCGGATTGTTTAACTTATTTAGCTCACTTTTGCATGATCGTTTGAAAGATTTTAGCTTGGCAAAAGCTCTGCGTGTTTATATAACTGGATAAAGAAACGTATCTGCTCGTCAGCGTCTATGACGCGAAACGTATCGCCAGCAAGTCTCTGACTTGTGTAAACTCAACCTAATCTTATTGCTCAACACAAGTCAGAGACTCGAAAACAACTCGCGACACATCGTAGATGCTGGAGAGCGGGATTGTCAAAAGCTAAATGAGCATTTAAAGTACGTGCTTTGCAGCAAATAAGCAGCTCTATTCTTACCCCAATCGATATTCGTGTAAGATTTGAAAGCAGATTTCCAAGTAGCTTAACCCATCTGACCAAAAGTGCTAATGTCATTATCTAAATTGGCTGCATAAGCATAATGTTCAGCTACCCTAGCATTGATATGAATCATGTAGAGTCCAAGATTTTCCTCCATTCTAGTTCAATATCGGTAAGGATGTTTGCTTTAAAGGATTCAAAATTGGGTATCATTTCTATTTAATTTCCAGGTGCTGGTCATAAGATTTCCGTCACATACGTAGTTGCGATTTACATCACCTCTTTCGCTCTTGCAGCAATCCAAAAATAAATTTTCATCTCACCAAAAAAATCCTTATTTTTATTCAAAATTTGAAGCCAAAAAATTGAAACAATGAAAACACAAATGAATTTGATTAAGATATCTGCCCAAAACGACTCTCCTTGCTAGTTTCCCATTGACTATATTTTCCACAACCAAATGAAAACAACCTATGCCTACCATTTCCATTGCTATCCAAAAAGGAGGTTCTGCCAAAACGACTACAACCATCAATATTGGTGCAGCTTTGCGCGATAAAGGTTACAAAGTACTCCTGATTGATCTTGATCCACAATCCAATCTTTCTCAATCTTTGGGTATAGAAAAAAACCTAGAAGAACACATCTACCATCAATTGAGGGCAGCGAGTATGGGTCGGAAAGCGGATTTAGGCAAAATTATTCATCAAAAATGGGGGTTGGATACGATTCCTGCCTCTTTAGAGTTGGCAGGTGCAGAATTAGAACTGGTAAGCGTTTTTGGTAGAGAGAATTTACTGCGAAAAATGTTGAAACCACTGCAACAGCAATACGACTATATTTTGATTGATTGTCCGCCCGCCTTGGCGATGTTGACAGTGAATGCTTTAGTAGCAAGCGACTATGTCTTGATGCCTTTGCAAGCTGAATTTTTACCTCTGAAGGGCGTTAGAAGCTTCATGACTTCGCTCAATGGCTTGAAAGAACAACTAAACTTAAAATTGGAACTCTTGGGCATCGTTTTGACGAAATATGACGAACGTAAAGTCATGAATCGTAGTGTATTAGAGCAACTAGAAGAGAATTACGGAGATAAAGTTTTTACAACCAGAATTAGAACAAATATCGCGCTCGCACAAGCACAAGAATATGGATTCGACATTTTCAATTTTCTACCAAACTCCAACGGAGCAAAAGATTACCTGAGCCTAACCGAAGAGCTTTTGAAGAGACTTTGAGATAAACCATATCAGACAACATTCAAACCATTATCAAGCACCTTCAAACTAAGATTAAAAATGAAACAAATTTCCACTCACCGCTCTCGTCGCCACCGTAATCCTCACACACAAGAGAGTGAGAAACAAACGCCTTTTTTCAGCAAAGAAAGCACCAAGGCAGACAGTAATAATGCCTTTTTTCAACCTAAGTTGACAATCGGACAACCCGGCGATAAATATGAACAAGAAGCCGACAGCATGGCAGATGCTGTAGTGAATGGCTCAAACGATTTACCTGCTGTACAAAAGAAAGCAAAAGGTATCCAAAAAATGGATAGCAGCCGAATGGAAGAAGATAGAGCTGTGCAAGAAAAATCTATGATTCAGCGAATGGAAGCGGGCGAGAAAGAAGAGCCTGTACAAATGCAAAGTATGAAGGAGGAGGAATCTATACAAATGATGAGCGAAGAAGAAGAACCGATTCAAAAAATGGAAGGGGAGGAAGAAGAATCGGTGCAGATGCAAGAGGAAGAACCCGTACAAATGATGGAGGGCGAAGAAGAGGAAGCCGCCCAAATGAAGGAAGAGGAGGAAGATGCGGTTCAAACCAAAAGTAACACTGCAAAAAATACAGCTAGTCCAAAACTCTCTCAGCAAATCAAGAATCGTTCAGGTAATGGAAAAACAATGTCCGATCCTGTACGTACGGAAATGGAACAAGCCTTTGGCACAGATTTTAGTGGTGTGAACATCCACACTGACAGCGATGCCGTACAGATGAATAAAGAATTGGGCGCGCAAGCCTTTACGCATGGAAAAGACGTATATTTTAACTCTGGAAAATACAACCCTGAAAATAGTCAAGGGAAGCATTTGTTGGCGCATGAGTTGACGCATGTGGTGCAGCAAAAGGGTATGGTGCAAAAGAAAGTTGTGAAGAAAGACTTAAAGAGTAGTTCAGTCAGTAAAAAATCATCTAAAAATAAAAGTAAAGAAAAACGTAATTATTTCCCTGAAATGAGGAGAGCAGAAATTCAGGTAGATCCACAACCTGTAGTCCACTTATCCTTAAACATGCCTAACAAACAAGAACAGGTCGTAGACAATACTTTTATTATTCGAGATAGAATAAGAAAAGGAGATCAAGATATGATAACTGCTAATATGGCTGCTGCAGGAAAAACAGCAAAAATAGGATTAGCAGAAAATCTAACAAATCCTCTTAGTTGGTTGTCATCGGGACAATCCTTCGGATTTTCTGATGACGACGGTGATCGAGTTCATGCAGAACAGACCATGAGGATTTATTTAAAACTCACCAAAAAAACAATTAAGAGTGTAAAAGAAGAATACAAGAAAGAGCGTAAAAAAAATCAGACGGTTAAAGCTATGCCAGAGCAAACACTTTACTTTGATTTTGATAGTGTAGAATTTAATAAGGACTTAACTCCACGCTCATTTTACAGGTATGCCGTAAATGAAATACGTAAATATGTAAAAGAAGCTCATATTTATAAAGATCAACTAGCAAGATTTAGAGCAAAAAAACCCGAAATAACCATTTTAGCATATAGTTCTTTCATTGGTTCAGAATCGTATAATGAAAAACTTTCTATGAAAAGAGCAGAACACATAAAAAATAAGCTCTCAGAAGATTTAAAATTAGATCATAACCTATACATAATAAAATCCAGAGGTATGGGAGTAGATGATACTTTAATAGTTTATTGAAAAACAATGGATAATAACTCTTAGAAAGGGAATCCCCTAAGACTATATTTAAACTTCATCTTCTTGATAACCAGTATTTTGTGAACCTGCTTTTGAAATAATTTATTCACTTAGCTGGCTAAACTCATAAATTTCTTCTTAGACAGAACCACAAATTAATGACCAGCAATTAAATGATTTTTAAGTAAGTTTTAAAAAAATCCAAAGGTATCTCCCAAAGTCTTCACGACGAAACAAAGGCAGAAACTTGTTAATTTTGACAAAACGTTGAATATGCAAACTCATCTCCTAGAAAGTCTAGCCACACTCCTAAAAGAACGCCTCAATGCCTTCTTTCAAGCAGAAGAAATTGCGCCTACTTTTTCCCTAAATGGCGAAGCTCGATTCTTAAATCAAGCCGTTAATAATAGCTCGACTGATGAACTTGAATTGAGTAAAGAAGAGCAAATCATTTTACTTTTAGCTTACGCAAGTCATATCCAACCCAATTTTATAGACGCGATCATCAAAGAGCAACTCCCCCAAGCAGGCGACTTTCCTCAACTAGGCGGTACCAGAGGAAAAGAATACCGAGGTTTTCTACCAACGGGACAAACCGCACTTTTCCTACTGGCAGGTGGTGATGTAGAGCAGCAGCTCCAATATCAATACCTCTTTAGCGAAGATCATTTTTTTGCGAAACGACACATTCTTTGGCTAGAGGATGTACCGAAAGGAGAGCCACGCATGAGTGGTAAGATTATCCTTTCGCAGGAGTATATTGATTTGCTAAATACAGGAAGGATTGCGCGTCCTAAATTTGGGATTCGCTTTCCTGCTCAGTTGTTAGAAACTCGAATGGAATGGGAAGATTTGATACTAGATGCGGATACTTTAACCCAAGTTAAGGAATTGGAAAGCTGGGTGAATTATGGAGATCATTTGCTGAATGATTGGGAAATGGGTAAAAAGATTAAACCAGGTTTTCGCGCTTTATTCTACGGACCTCCAGGAACAGGTAAGACTTTGACTGCTAGCTTATTAGGAAAACATACTAGTAAAGATGTCTACCGAATTGACCTTTCCATGATTGTATCTAAATACATCGGAGAAACCGAAAAAAATCTTTCTAACCTTTTCGCCAAAGCCGAAAATAAGGATTGGATTTTATTTTTTGACGAAGCTGATGCACTGTTTGGAAAACGCACCAATGTGAAAGATGCACATGACAAATACGCTAATCAGGAAGTCGCATATTTATTGCAAAGAGTAGAGGCTTACAACGGCTTAGTCGTCCTTGCCAGCAATCGAAAAGACGATATCGATGAAGCCTTTTTGCGTCGCTTTCAATCCATCATTCGATTCCAATTTCCAAAACCTGCTGAACGTAAAAAACTCTGGCAGAATGCTTTTCCGAAAAAAGCTATTTTGTCAACAGACATAGACTTTGCTCATCTAGCTCAAAAATATGAAATTACGGGTTCTGAAATCATCAATGTCACTCAATTTGCTTGTTTGAGGGCTTTAGAAAAAGAAGAAAATGTGATCGAAAAAAACTATATCATCCAAGGGATCAAGAGAGAATATGCCAAGAAAGGGCGCATTTTACCATAAGAGTTTATGGGTTCATGATTGTAGGATTAAACATAAAATCATCTAATCCTGTAACCATCTGACTCTACTTTTTCTCTTCCAAGACCACACCATTTCGCAACCACAAATCACGTTGAGGAAATGGAATTTCAATCTTGTTCGCTCTGAAAACTTGAGTAATCCGATAACGCAAATCACTCTTTACTATTTCAATCCCCATTTGCTCATGGCTGAAAAAATGAAGAATAAAGTCAAGTGAGGAACTGCCAAAATCTTTAAATTGAATTTGTGGAGCAGGATCTGCCAAAACTTTTTCATGATCTTTGCAGACTTCAAGTAATAACTTTGTAACTAGCTCGACATCAGAACTATACGCAACACCTACATTTACTTGATGGCGAATAGCGTGGCGATTATGTGTCCAGTTGGTCGCGTTTTCGCCTACAATTTTAGAATTGGGAACAAGGATAGTAATGCGATCACGTGTCTGAATCTTAGATGTCCGAAGTCCTATGCTAGTGACTCGACCAACGATGCCATCCACCTCAACTATATCCTCTACCTCGACTGTGCCTTCTACTAATAAAATAAGGCCAGAAATCATATCGTTGAAAGTCTGCTGTAAACCCAAACCAATACCAACCATCAAAGCAGCTGCACCACCCCAAAGTACAGAAAGTTGTATACCAATCGCTTCCAATGCCAATATCACAGTAAGCGTATAAATGATATACTTCAAGAACTGCTGAAAAGCAAATTGTCTTCCAGTATCAACTTGTCGCTTACTGAAAAATCTCCTAATAATGCGCCCTAGTATCCAAAGTATAACTTTTGCAATGGTAAAAATGACAATTACCATTAATATGTTCCACAAATTCAAGTGGAAGTCGCTAATGTTCAAAAAATTGTATTCTAGTATTTCCTTGAAAGACATAATTTGTAGTATGTAGATTCGAATCAGGATAGAGACTATCCTACTACACAAAGGTCACACCAACCTTGATAAATTTTTATTTCTTATTTTACTAGCACAGCAAGCCTTTTCCAGCTTTATCATTTTCCCACCATTTGAATTTCAAAGAAGTGAACTAAAGTGAAATCAAATCATTACGAGAAAATGTGAAATCTCAAAAAATAGATTACCTTGTTTAGCAGTTTTACAACATATTATACTAGAAAACAGCCGAATTACAAGTTTATGAAAATACGTTTACCATTATACTTACTATTTTCTTACCTCATTTTCTCAACTCCTATTCAAGCACAAGACCCTGTTTTCAGTCAATTTTTCATCACTCCCATGCAACTCAATCCCGCTTTTGCGGGCAACACTATTGCTCCTCGCATTAGCATTAATTACAGAACACAATGGATTTGGCCAGGCTCTACTAACACCTACCAAACTTATGCTGCCAGCTACGGTCAATTCTTCGAGCCACTGAATAGCAGCATCGGATTGATGGTCGAAACGGATAATGCAGGCGAAGGGGTTTACAAAACCAATCGAGTCAATGCTTTTTATGGCTATCGGCTGAAAATCAATGATGGGCTGTTCATCAAATCGGGCATAGATATTGGGTTTGCACAAAACAGCTTAGATTGGAATCAATTAGTTTTTTTGGATCAAATCGATCCCGTAGAAGGTATCGTCAATCCATCGGATGAGGCAAGATTTGATAATATCTCCAGAACTTATGGTACAGTTGGCGCAGGTTTATTGGCTTATGGCAAAAAATTCTACGCGGGTTTTGGTGCAAAACACCTCAACACACCCAACGAAGCCCTCACTGTCATTAGCGATAATCTAAATACAGGTTTGCCTATGCGGTTTTCTGCACAAGCTGGTGGACAATTTACACTCCAAAAAGGCAATAAAAAAACCTTAGGCTCGTTCCTATCTCCGAACGTTACTTACATTCAACAAGGAGAATTTGCACAATTAAATGCAGGTGCTTACATTGGATATGGCTCATTTTTCGGAGGGATTTGGTATCGGCACGCATTTACGAATTCCGATGCCGCCATTTTTCTAATTGGGGCAGAATTTGACATTTTTAGAATAGGATATAGCTACGACTTTACAGTTTCGGGTTTGGCAGCTTCTTCAG
>JBCDFY010000248.1:0-10403 GCA_039176995.1 Bacteroidota bacterium | reverse complement strand
CTTTGCGACTTCCTTCGCCAGATCGCAGTCATCAAGCAGAACATTGGCCGACTTGCCGCCGAGTTCTTGCCCCACGCGCTTTACCGTCGGCGCAGCTTTCAGCCTTTTGATGATAAGAAAACGCTACAGAATAAACATACTTATTGGTTTCGCTTTTGTGTAGAAAATGGAAGTGCAACGGACACGCTGCGACTTTTTCTTCCATTCTATAAACAGGCGATTGCGCCGCTTTTTGAGGTAAAAGTACACGAACAGCAAGACAGATTACTCAAGGGGACAGTAAAACCTAAGACAACGAAAAGTGCCTATCTATTGAGCAGCTTGCAAAAAGACCAAGCGCATCTATCTGTTTTACCCAATTGCCAAACGACCTATTTCATTGCTTTTAAATTCAAGCGAATGAGCATTACACCTCAATCTTTAGGGTTACCTACGGAGCTTTGGGGCGTACGTACTTTGGAGGAAAAAAGCCATCAGTTTTACTTACAAGAACAGCCTCATTTGATGTTGCGATTTGCGTTTCTGGCAATTGCGATACTTATCTTTCTCATCAATTTAGCTCGGTATTTTATCAATTGGGATAAAGCGCATTTGTTTTATGCCATTTATGCGCTGAGCTTGTTTGCTTTTTATCTGACTAGCGCGGAGGAACGTGCTAATTTAATCAAAAGTGACTTTTTTGGATTTGAATGTACCTCTACGATTGATATTTTTGATATTATTTTCTATGCAGCTATTTGTGTATCGCAAATTCTATTCTTTCGGCATTTTTCCAATAGCCCAAATCAGTATCCAATATTAAATAAAAAATTCAGTTCGGGAATTAAAGTCATTCTCTTGGCAACCAGCATTGAGCTATTGGTCTATTATTTTTTGGAGCATTCACAAATATTGAGCACGATACTCTTAATCACTCCAATAATCATGCTTTCTTACATTCTTTATTTGATTTACTACACCTACAAAGTATGTGACCGCCTTTGCAGAGTGATACTCACAGGTTCACTGTTGTTGATCTTAAGTTCCGTGACAGGGATGGCTTATGGTTTTCTGCCAGATCACATTAGCAGCAGGCTTCCAGAACTGCTGAAAGTGCCTGGCAACTTCTCCATTTTTGGTGGTTTTGTAGAATTCATATTCTTTTCGGTTGGTCTCAGCTATCGTGTACAGCTCACGGAACAACGGAATCAGCAGCTCTTAAGTAGAGTGGAATTGGAGCAAATGCGTAAGCAATTCTACACCAATGTTACTCATGAGTTTCGGACTCCTTTGACGCTCATTATCACACCATTGCAGCAAATTCTGAATGGTTCGTTTTGCGGAGATTTGACGACCCAGCACCAACGAATGTTGCGCAATTCCAAACAACTGCTCAAACTTATCAATCAGTTACTAAAGATTTCTAAACAGGAAGTTCAAGAAGTAGAATTGCAGCCAGAGACCAAAGAAATCCATAGCTTTTTGAGGCATACAGTTGGTGCTTTTGAATCCATTGCAGCTTCCAAAAAAATTAATTTCAACTGCCGTTTTCCAGCGTCTCAAGCACTTGATATAGATGTCGAAAAAGTAGGAATCATCATCAATAATCTACTTTCCAACGCCTTCAAATTCACACCAGAAGGTGGCTGTGTTAGCTTCGATGCAAGTGTAAAACAAGAGCAACTGTATATAAAAGTGAAAGACAGTGGAATAGGAATGGATGAGAGGAAATTGCCCTATATTTTTGATCGTTTTTACCAAATCAATACAGCCCAGCAGATGGAAGGAAGTGGTATTGGCTTATGGACCGTTAAGCAATTGGTAGCAGCTTGTGGTGGTCATATCGACGTGCAGAGCCAACTTGGAAAAGGGACAACTTTCAATTGCCATTTGCCAATTTCTGTCTCCACCGCATTGCCAAGCCAACGGCTAGTTCCGGCAACAAATTTAGGCACAAGTGTTCCAACAGCGACGATAAAGGATAGCAACAAACCAACGCTCTTGCTTGCAGAAGACAACGAGGATATGCGAACTTATATGCTTGAAACATTAGCCGATCAGTACAATGTATTAACTGCTGAAGATGGTCAAGCCGCTTGGTCTTTGGCTAAAAAAGTAGTTCCAGACTTGATTGTTACTGATCTGATGATGCCGCATATGGATGGTCTGACGCTCACTCAAAAGTTGAGAGATAGCCACATCACCGATCACATTCCAATCATTATGCTGACCGCCAAAGCCTACGAAAGTGATAAAATTGAGGGTTTACAATTGGGAGCGGAGGCTTATCTCACCAAGCCTTTTAATGCACAAGAATTACGTATCCGAATAAAAGAAATGCTCAAACAACGCCGTCGCTTGCGTCGTGCCTACGCAGAAAAAATCTCGCTACAACCGAGCCAAATTGAAGTGATTTCTCAGGATGATAGATTCCTCAAAGAAGTAATGGAATATGTAGAAGATGAAATAGACAATCCCGATTTGGAAATTGAAGCTATGGCAAAGCACGTTAATATGAGTCGCAGCCAATTGTACCGCAAATTGAAAGCCATTACGGGTGATTCCCCGAGTACTTTTATCCGCAATATTCGACTAGAACGAGCCAAAGATTTACTGCTGCAACGCAAGGCGACTGTCTCTGAAATTGCTTACGATTTAGGCTTTAGCACATTATCTTATTTCACAAGGTGCTTCAAAGAAAAATTTGGTGTTTCGCCTACGAAAATTAAAGAAAATCATGTTGTAAGTATCTGATAATCAGAACTGAATAATAAGTGTAAGCCTTTGCAACATAAGTGAAAAGTTATTTCAGGGAGTGCGTTTACTTTTGGGGATGTGAGTTGAGAAAAAAATCAACATCCTATATTTTTTACTCTAAAATTTAATTAAAATGAAACGCATTCAAATTTTCGTATTCTTCCTTTTCACTATCGCAATTGCACAAGCACAAGCTCCTCAATTGAAAGTCAATCAAGGCAGTAATAATAATGCTGCTCAGCAAGGTGGCTATGTTTGGATTGGTAGTTATCCCAATAGCTTTTATCTATCACTGGATAGAAACAGCTTACAAGCTAGGAATGGAAATACCTCTAATAGATTTTTAATAAATCCTTATGGTGGAGACGTCGGTTTAGTTGACAACAGTACTAATCTCATTGGCAAGGTTGGAATCGGTACAAATGCTCCATCAGCAAAGCTACATGTAGCAAGCAGAAGCGAAGTAGCTGTATTCGAGTCTAGTAATCCTGATAACTTCATTGGTATTGGCAATACCGTAAATGGAACTTTCAAAAGAAAAGGCTATCTAGGAATCTATTCTGGTAATGATGATATTGACGTAGGGACAGGATACGGGAACGTAACTGGTAAACTACATTTAGTTACTGCTTCTTCTCCTAAGGCTACTTTACTTTACAATGGAAACTTTGGTATTGGAACACAAACTCCGAGCAACAAATTAGATGTAAAAGGTAACATTGCACTTTCTAGTGGAACAGGACGCATCGAATTCAAAGAAAGCGGTACTATGAAAAGCCGCATCAATTGGAGTGGAACGAACCTTTCTATCGAAAATAAGGAAACGAATGGAAGTATCATTCTAGATGCTAGGAACGACGTTGTTCTGGATGCTGTAGATGATATCTTCTTAAACGCATCCAACGATATATTCATGGAAGCTGTCGATGATTTGATCTTCAGAACAGGAACATCCAATTCCAATAGAATGATAATCAATCAAAATGGAAACGTAGGAATAGGAACACAATCACCGACTACTGAATTACAAATTGTGGGCAGCGAAAATAATGGCACAACTGCTGCTTTACGCATTCAAACCGCTACCAACACTGGGCAGAGCATGTACATAGATGGAAATGAGATAGATGCAATCAAAGATGGGCTTAATTTGAATCATAATTCAAGCGAAAAAGTAACCATCGCTGCGGGTGGAGGAAATGTTGGAGTCGGGACAACCAATCCAACTGCTAAACTACAAATTGTAGGCGAAGAAAACAATGGTACAACTGCTGCTTTACGCATACAAACCGCTACCAACACTGGGCAGAGCATGTACATAGATGGAAATGAGATAGATGCGATCAAAAATGGGCTTAATCTGAACTACAATTCAAGTGAAAAAGTGACCATTGCTGTAGGCGGAGGAAATGTTGGAATTGGAACAGAGAACATTCCAGCAGGCTACAAATTGGCAGTAGATGGCAATATGATGGCAGAACGAGTACGCGTCCAGCTTTCTCAGAACTGGCCAGACTATGTCTTTGCAGATGATTACGCTTTAATGCCTTTAGAAGAACTTCAAGCCAGTATCGCTGCTAACAGACACCTTCCGAATATTCCAGCTGCGGAAGTAATGGAGCAAAATGGGCAAGATTTGGGAGCGATGCAAGTCAAAATGATGGAGAAAATTGAGGAGCTAACGCTTTACATCATTGAGTTAAATGATCGAATTAAAACGCTTGAGGAGGAAAATGAAGAGCTTAGCAAAAACTAATTGAGTTCTCACTCCACAATTGCACCACAGCTTCAAGCGCTAAGTTTCGGAAGCACAAATACTGTGTCGCGCCGCGATTGAAGGCTTGAAGTTGTAGCATTTAATTTTTTCTCGCATTACTTCTTAAAATAAAAAATGAAATGAAACAATTAATTCTTTTAGTAGGCTTGCTTGGCGTTCTCTGCGTGAGTCCAACTAATGCACAAATAAATATAGGGGGCGAACCGTATTCTTTTCATCATACTTTGACCACGAGCAAAAGTAAGTTTGTAAAAACCATGCCTCCAATTAATCGGCAGCAGCTAGATAAGGAGGATAAAATAGATAAAGAAAGTGGAATGCCACCTCGATTTGGATTTCCGTTCCCAACAAAACTCAATCTTCAAAATTCAGGAGAATGGAGCATATTGGATAATGGCGATCATATTTGGAGATTGACCATTGAATGTCCAAATGCAAGGTCTATCAATTTAACTTACAGTGACTTTTGGCTGCCCAATGGTGCGAGCTTATATATCTATAATGCTGATAGAAGTAGTATGATTGGTGGTTTTACTTCTGTGAATAATAAGGGACTGCAAAAAGACCTGACTCCTTTTTCTACGGGCTTAGTGTATGGAGAGCAAATCACCCTAGAGTACTATGAACCTTCCTCTGTTCTTGGTCAAGGTCAGATAGCCATTGACCAAGTCGTTCATGGCTATAGATTAACCAATCCTTTTGAGGAGGGCTTCGAAAAGCTATTTGGAGATGCCGCAAATTGTCAGAATAACATCAATTGCCCAGTAGGAGATGACTATCAAGGTGAAAAACGTGCTGTTGCAATGATTATGGTTGGTGGAATCAGGTGGTGTTCAGGAGCGTTGCTAAATAGCTGGGGTAATGAATCGATTCCTTATCTTCTGACAGCAGATCACTGCTTAGCTGGTTTGGATGCTACTGATAATACCAATGCGAATAACTGGGTATTCTTTTTCAACTATGAGAGTCCCAATTGTACTAATCCTACCAGTGATCCATTAAGCAACGCAACTTCGGTGAGCGGAGCCGTACTACTTTCTAATTTAGAGGAAACTGACTTTGCACTGCTTAGATTACTAGAACGTCCCAGAGGAGTTGCGTATCTCGGTTGGGATGCCAATGGTCCAGAACCTGAAAGCGGCGTTGGAATTCATCATCCAAGCGGAGATGTAATGAAAATTTCAGTAGAAAATGATAAGGTTGCTTCTTTCGATGATTGGATTCGATGGACAGACGCAACGTATCCAGCCCACTCTCATTGGAAAGTTAATTATGATGATGGTGGAATGGAAGGTGGATCGTCTGGTTCTCCTTTCTTAGATCAACACTCTAGAGTAGTAGGTCAATTAACCGGTGGAACAGCTAGCTGTCAGACTACGAGCTACTATGGAAAACTATCAGTTTCTTGGAATGGAAGAGGCTCTGATGACCGCCGAAGAAGACTAGGAGACTGGATTGGACCAACTTGCACTAGCTATCGAGATATTACAAATTCGTTCTTGGGAGAAGAACCGATTTATAGAGCCAACAAAATAAATGCAAGGAATCAAGTAGGTCAAAACGCATTTGTCCGTTACGAAGGGACAAATTATGTGGATTTAAAAGAAGGTTTTGATGCAGAAAGCGGAGCAGATTTCATGGCAAGTATCGGAACAGGTTGCACATCAAAAGCACGCGGTAAGAATCGACCATCAGCCGTAGCGAATACTGTACTGGCAGATGGAACGGAACTAAATCACAGAAAAAAGTTTGATAATTACGATGTTTTAGAAGCACGATCAACTACTAATGTACAGCATACAAACGTATCCATCGCTCCAAATCCAGCGAGTATACAGACAACTGTCGCCTTTGATATCCCTAAAGAGCAACAACTTAGCCTAGAACTTCACAACGCTTACGGTCAGCGGATCAGAGTATTGATGCCTTCAACTTTTTATGAAGCTGGGACACATCAAATTCAGGTAAACACAGAAGATTTAAGCAGTGGGAGTTATTGGGTTGTCATGACAACAGCTAAGGAAGTCATCTCAAAACCTGTTGTTATTTTAAATAATTAACTGCCAAAACTTATATCGAAAAGTATCGGATACTTGACCCTGACAATCAATCAATTGACGGCAAAGGTATTCGATTCTTTTCTTTACTTTTCATACGACATCATTGATCAAAAAAATAAATCAAAATGAAGACTTTATTTCAAATTTCAGCAATTGCAATAGTATCAATCTTGCTCTTTATCCAATGCGATGAACAAGCACCAACAGGAAAGGAGAATTTGACCTACGAATACTCCGCAAGCATAGGAGAAGCTATGGCACTCAATGCTCATGTCATCAATATTCTACATGACTCTACCTACAACTATGATTGCAAGACCTGTCCAAAAATAAAAGGTCACTTGCTATCAGACCTACTAGAAACTTATGATGGATTGTTCAGCGAAGAGGAAAAAGGAGTAAATGAGTTCATCATGGAATTATCTAAAAATAAATCTGCCGTTGCCTTAGTCACTGAAAATCTGGGTGAGGAGAAGACCCAAAAGTTAATCTTACTTCCTATTCCATCCAATTTAGAGGCACAACTAGAAATTCCCGAAGTATTTGCTGAAGAATCATTAGTCGTCGTCGATTTTAATGGAGGTTGTCCAGATGGTGGTTTTCCTCTCTGGTCACAAATTGGCGAATGGGGCAATAGCAGTAATAACTGTTTCTGCCATACAATCTACTCCTGTTATTTTGAAGGAACTTGTATGGACTGCCGAGATGAAAACATCAATATTCTGGATGGGCTTGGCAATAAACATGGTTTTGATGCAAGATGGAGCAACCCAAAAGTGATTGGTCAATGGATATTGGAAACAGATTTATTGGTCGCAACGCCTCTTGAGTAGTAGAAGATTCGATTTTTACAAACCCCTCTTCATATGTACTATTTCTATTCACCCTGTTTACCTTTCTTTCACTCTGTTGAGGTTACAATCAAATATTATAAGTCTTTCAACCTTTCTTGTATGGAAGATTGATTGTCTAAGTTGGTATTCAAAAGTGGACACGTTCATCAATTTTTTGTGCTTGTACTCAAGGAGTTTACAACAGTGCAAAGTTATACCACATCAGCATATCTCATCGAAGAAGTCAAGGATCTTCAAAGACCCGTTTTTCGTTCCGATGTAGTACGTAACAAGCTAGTACGATCTCAATCAGAAACGCTATTATTCTTTTACACACAGCAGCCAATCATCCTTACGAATGATTAGCCGCTGTGTGATGCGTATCAATTGTTATCTTTTTCCTTGAATATCTCCACCGTTCTAATTACCGCCATCAATACTTTCCATAATCATCGGCATATCGCCATCGGTTACGATGATTTTGGTGTTAGGCGATTTTGCTAATTCCATAAAAGCTTCGATGGATCTGAATTGTAAGACATTTGGATTCAAGCCTTCCGAAATAATGGCTTGTGCATCTCGTACGCCTTCTGCTTCGATGCGTCTGCGTTCTGCTTCGCGCTTCTCTTCTTCTAGTACGAATTTCATGCGCTCTGCTTGCTGCTCTGCTTCCAATTTAGCTTCTATCGCTCTTGCCAAACTCGGTGGCAACTGAATACTTTTCAACAAAACAGCTTCGATTTCAATGCCTTTTCCATCCAACAAAATCATCATTTGCTCTCTGATAGCTCTTTCGATCACCGCACGTTCACTGGTATGCATATCTTTTGCCAAAAATCTCGCAGAAACATCCGAAACGGCGGAGCGAAAAACAGGTAAAATGATGTTGCGCTCGAAATCTTTACCGATTTCTCGCAACAATTTAGGAGTCTCTTGCTCAATCACTTGATAGAGAATAGAAACCTCCGAACGAATATTCAAACCTTCTTTGGATGGAATGCTCAATTCGACCTCCATGTTCTCCGTCTGTGTCGAAACTTTGATGATGCGCGAGGTCAGCGGATTAAATACGCGTAATCCTTCTGTGTAGGGCGAGTCAGAATATTTACCAAGGGTTCTTTTTACGCCCACTTCCCCTTGTCGAACTACTGCGCAACTGGATAACAATCCAACCATTGCAAGTAGCATAAAAAACGCTTTATATTTCATATGAATCTAGGTTTTAAAGTTTACTATTTACTGTCTAGTTCACATAGCTATTTTACTTAGAAAGTATAGTTTACACAGTCATGATCGATGAATAAACGACGATCTGATTTTTGTCAGTGACTAATTTACCCTTTGTAAAATGCTATTTTGATGACTAGGAGCAAATAGTTTTAAAATAGTAGTTGAGTAGATTGTTTCATGAATAAAGATGTTAGAGAAAGAGAAGCAACTGGGCAATCCATCAAGATGCTCCTCCTAAATTTATGAACTTCAAAACACGCTTATTTTTTTGTTGAATTGTTTGTTCGTTGATCTGTTGAATCGGGTGCGCTCAAGGTGTCACACAGAGATGTTGATGTCGAACATTCAAACACTCGAACATTCTCCCGCTAAAAATTACAAAACAACTGCCTTCTTTCTTCTCCTGCCTCGTAGCCCAATTCTACACCACGCTCTAAATCCAAGCAGCCATCTGGACGGTTGTACAACATAATTCTAGCAAGCCCACGATTGAAGTACGCCTCGGCAAATTCGTTGTCCAAAAGTATAGCTCGGTTGTAGTCATTAATGGCATATTGATATTCTCCAAGCAGCATATTGGCATTGCCTCTCAGTTTATAAAGCGTCGGATTTTCTTCCTCTGCTTCTGCAATCAGATCATTAAATTCCTGAACTGCACCTGCTGCATCTCCCGCTAGTTTTTTAGTAATGGCTTGATTATAACGAACCATCAAAGATTCTCCCAAATTATTTTGTTGGAACAGTTCATAGTCTTTCATGGCATCTTCGTACTGTCCTAGAAGTTTAAGCACTTTTGCTCTTTGGAAATAGGCTTTGTAAAGCGTCGGAGCAATTGAAATGCATTCTTCCACATACTCCAAGGCTCTCATATAGTTTTCTTGCTCTATTTGCACCAGACTCGCATTGTAATGTGCTAAAGCAAATTTTTCATCTAGTTGAATTGCTAATTCAAAAGCACTCAACGCTCTTGCCATTTCTCCATTCATCATATGTGACAAGCCCATCAAATCATAAATTGCAGCAGTATGCACATTGTTATTTTCTAGCTTCTCTTCCAGCATTTCTAGTGCTTGATCGTAGTAGCGATTGGCAATCAAAGACAACTCCAACTCCAATTCCGCCATTATCTGCTGATCTTCGTAATATGCTTCATAGTACTCCAATCGGTCAGTAAGACTCAAGTTTGTCAACCACTGATATGGCTGGAAAGCTAATACACGCAACTTATTGATACTTGTTTTCGCGCCGTATAAGTCAAGTGCGTAAGGATTAATGGAATTGGCTTTAGTGAAATCTGCTTCTGCCTCTTTCACACGTCCCATTTTGTACTTCATCAAACCTCTCTTCACATATGCTTCCGCAAAAAAGGGATCAAATTCGATAGCATTATCATAGGCTCTAATGGCTTCCTCAAATTGTCCAGTCGTTTTGAAGTTGTCTCCTTTCACTAGGTAAGTAAGGTTCTGGTTGCCATAAATTTCTGGACTCACCACCACTTCTGCACGAGTGTAAGTAGGTGTGTTGTTTTGAGCAAAAATTACGGTTTGGCATAAGATAGCTAGGGCTATCAATAGGCATTTCCTTTCCATAGCTTTTTAATTTTAGTAATACGATATTGGAATAAGGTGTGTAGAATTATATATTTTGATAGTTTTACTATTAAAACCAAAATTTCATTAGAAAGTTCTTTGAGGAAAGGAATAAAATTTCACTTTGAAGTATCATAAAAGAATCTGGGCAAGTTATCATGTTGTCAAATTTTCAAAG
>JBCDFY010000247.1:0-10486 GCA_039176995.1 Bacteroidota bacterium | reverse complement strand
AGTTGCGACCGTATTATAAAAATAAAAATATGTGCACAATTTGTTGATTGTTGGAAATGTTTGAATGTTTGAGGGGCTTCGCCCGTTTGAATGGAAGATTGTTCGAGCGGCTTCGCCTTGTTCGAATGTTTTGAGAGCGACACGTAGCGTATCGAATAGTCGAACATTCTCTCAATCAAACATTCTCCATTTCTCTCTTCTCCCCAATTGTCAAAGAACGTATTTATGAGTAATAAATTAGGGCGATTGATGAAGACTCGATAGGTTTACACCAATGAATTTAACCAATAACCCTAGCTGCTACACTCACTAAGTCACGCAAGATAATAAATTTCTAGGAGAGCCTACAATTTCATAAATCTGCCCACTGAAATGATATCTCCTTGTTTGAGATAAACAAAATAGATTCCTGTATGTAGATGACTAATTGTGATATTTTTCAATGGATTGACTTTTTCTTGCGAAAATACTACCTTGCCTTGATAATCAATGATTTGAAGTGTAATTGGTGTAGAGTTGTCTAGCTCTAATTGCAAGTAGTCGCTCGCTGGATTAGGGAAAATCTTTAAAGGAGTTTCGCTGATTTCATCGGTAGAAGTGGCGGCAGGGAAAACGTAATCATCCCAAGTAACGCCTGGCGACCAAACGGGCATCCCATCTTCTAGTGCGCCTGCATCGGGAGCAGTACCGGCGTATTCCATTTCAATACCTTCTACCGTCTTACCAAAATCTATGGCTTCGCTGCCTGACCTCAAACGAAAATCATTCGCAGAAATATTGACGAAAGGAGAAGAGGAAACCACTAAGTTGTTTTCGATTTCAGTTCCCAACCAAGTGCCCTCTTCAGAAAGGTTGTTGAATACTCGAAGATCTTTCAATTTTTTATCGTCCAGCAACCATGCTGCCATACTCTTATCAATATTCCAAACCGAATTATTATAAATGTCAATGAACCAACCATCCCAGTTAATCTGAAAGGCGTTCCATTCTAAATTGGTGATGACGTTGTGATGCACTTCCCAATACTGTGAAGAATTGTCCAAATAGACACCTGCGGCTTTGAAGCTGTTGCCTCGAGAGTCCGCGTCGTGGAAGAAGTTGTGGTGAATACTGCTGTAATGTTGCCCACAGCAAGAATAGAACAATCCACAATCATCATTGATGAGGTTGCTTCTAAATACGTCATTGTAAGCAATTTCTACATTTTTACTCACGGAGTGTATCGCATCTCGACCTGCGTTGTAGATGGTATTTTGCAGTACTTTTCCTCCTGAACCATCGCGTACATGAACAGGAGCAGAGTAAGAGGCTAAGTAGT
Source organism: Bacteroidota bacterium (assembly GCA_039176995.1). Classification (GTDB taxonomy): domain Bacteria; phylum Bacteroidota; class Bacteroidia; order Chitinophagales; family Saprospiraceae; genus JAAUTG01. The sequence goes on along the minus strand of JBCDFY010000247.1, from coordinate 9,168 downwards.
TAAAATTGTAGATTTTACAGTCTTTCACGGTGTTGTTTTCGCCCGCGAGCCAAACACCTGAATTCGCGCCCCAAGCCAACTCACAACGCTCCACTAGGTTGTCAGAACCTCTCAAATCTACACTTTGCTGGCGAATGAACGCAGCACTTCCAGTTCCCATGGTGTGGTTGCCCCAAGTAATTTTGGAGTTGCGGAGTATATTTCCTTTGGCATTGCCTTTCATTTCAACTGCACATCCATGGAAATTAATGCCATCAATGACGATATAGCTTCTATTATTCAAATCAAAGCCTATTTTTCGACGCTTCATTTCCACTTGTCTCTCCTCTGGCATTTCTCCATTAGGTGTGTACAAAAACAAGGTTTTGCTATCTTCATCGTAGAAGAACTCGTATTTATAGTCTAGGGCTTCTCTCACGCCATAAAGAATATATTCGCCGCCATTTGCTGGATTGTGCGCATTGCCTTCCCAACCCGAAGGTCCTTGAAATTCTACTTTGCCTTGTGATGCACTATTAATCTTAGCACGCCAAGAAGTCCAACGGCTTTTGCCTAAATACCAAATTCCACCACCGTTTGCCCAATCAATATTAGGAATGGCGGAGGAAGACATTTGGGAAAGATTACCCGAACCTTCGGTTGCTGCATCTACGGTGAAGGGATCGTTGTCTTTATTGTTGGGCCATCTTGCTAAATCGCACAATTGATCGCCATACATCACCATATTATCGTCACGCAAGTTCCAATCTACTCGTGTTCGATAAATGCTTCCTTCTTCGCGCACCCAATCGCTCAAGGGTTCCATCCCAGAGACCAATACTTCTGCTCCTGCTTGCGCTTTGTAAACAATCATTTGATCTTCCTTACCTGAATTGCTTGGTCTAACGAATTCACGATAAATTCCCTCGCCAATCAATACCGTATCGCCTGCTTCTGCAATTTGACCTGCCTTTCCTATGGTTAAAAATGGAGCGGCTTCGCTACCGTCGTTATCATCATTTCCATCTTTGCTCACATGATAAACATTGCCAGATACTTCAGTTTCATTTCCATCACCACCGTCGCCTTCATCACTGCTTTTTACTTTCAAGACCACATTATCAAGATAGTAAGTCGTCATGGCTTTACCGAATCCAAACATTAACCCAAGTGATTCAAAATCTGGACTACCTGCTTTACTTTCAGGAACGAAATCGAAGCTAAAGTTCTTCCATTCTCCATCGCCTGTAAGCACAAGTGCATCTTCTGCAAAAGTGACGCCCCAAGCTGCGCCTCCAATATTTTCGTGTGAATATAACGTAACTCCAAAATTCTCTTCATTGCCCGATGCGCTTAGGATGTCAAAAGAAAGGGTGTATTCTTTGGAAGTATCTAAACTAAGCGATTGCTTGCGCACGTAGATTTTATAAATGGCATCTGGCGCACTAGCCGTCACCACAATTTCCGCGCTGCTTGCCCCTTCGCTGGCATAGGCGGCAGAAACTGAGATATTTGCCTCTCCACCTCCCCAAAAACCTGGATTCCATTCGCTTAATCCATCCTCAAAACTTGCGTTGCTAATCAAGTTTTGTGCGTGTAGTGTGAGCGTTGCTAAGGAAAAGAGAGCGACTAATTTTATTTTTTGTAGAAGCATGGTTAGGTATTTTTATGTGAGTAATTGGCTTTAGAACTTAAACACAAAAGTAGATAGGAAAAATCGTTGGAGTGGCTTCAAATGGTTTCTTTAGAATAGAATATGGTTTCACATTGTTATCGGTTGTCAAATTTGAGTAATTTGAAGAAACGTAAGATTTTGAGGATGCGTTTGCCCTAACGAAAATGATGAGCAGTTGAATTTTTCTTGGACAGGCTGTATATTTGCAGTAACTTCGGATGAAGGGGCCTTAGCTCAGTTGGCTAGAGCGTTTGACTGGCAGTCAAGAGGTCACGGGTTCGACTCCCGTAGGCTCCACAAGGGTTTCAGTTAATCTGCTTGATAAAAATGGAAACTTTCAAAGCCAGAATTTCGATCTGTGAAATTCTGGCTTTTTTTATTGCTCAAAAATACCTTTAAAAACCGCTTGCGTCGGACCGCAGAGCCAAATATCTCTAAAGCCATCTGCCTTCGGTTCTAATTTCACTTGCAACTTTCCACCTTTAGTTTCGATGTCAATGACTTTTTGTGTTGTATGCTGTAAGTGGTAAGCAATTGCAGCAGCAGTGACGCCCGTACCGCAAGAAAGGGTTTCGTTTTCTACGCCGCGTTCGTAGGTCGCAACGGTAATTCCTTGACTGTTCTTTTGCACGAAGTTAACGTTCGTGCCAGCAGGTTGATAGGTTTTGGAATAGCGAATTTGGCTGCCTTGTTCTACTACGTTAGTCTGATTAATTTCCTCTACAAAAGCGACATGATGTGGAGAGCCAGTATCTAAAAAATAGTGCGTATCATAAGTTTCTACTTTTTCTACATCGCTCATTTTTAGTTCTACCCAATCATCTTTCACTATTGCTTCGTGCAAACCATCAATTGCCCAAAATTTACATTCTTTTTCAAACACACCTAGCTGATGCGCAAAAGCAACGATGCAGCGTCCGCCATTGCCACACATACTACTTTCCCGACCATCGGAGTTAAAATAGATCATTTCAAAATCGAGTGCTGCATGATTTTGTAGCAAAATCAAACCATCCGCACCGATTCCAAAATGACGTGTGCAAAGCTGTTCGATAATCGCTTGATCGTCACGCGTCAAATGTTGTTGTTCGCGCTGATCAATCATAATGAAATCATTGCCTGTACCATGATATTTTTGAAAAGGGATTTGCATGAGTGTTTGAGTGTTTGAATGTTTGAATGTTTTAGGGATAAACTAAAAAATGCCATTTTGTAGCAAAACGGCACTTTTTATTATGGTATTGAAAATGTACTTTTTACAGTATTTTCTATTTCTGGTCTCTCATTAATCCATGATGTATGGATAATCTTCTTGCACATAATTATCTGTCCACAACTCACTTGCGTCTGGATAATCTGATTCTTCTGCAAATTTTACTGCTTCTGCAATTTCTGCTTTTATTTCGTTTTTGATCGCTTTGATTTCTTCTTCCGTCGCAAAGCCAAAATCCAACAACTTCTGCTCCGTCACTTTCACTGGGTCTTTCTCTTTGTACTCTGCCAACTCTTCTTTCGTACGGTAGCGACCTGGGTCAGAAACCGAGTGTCCTTTGTAGCGATATGTTTTGATTTCTAAGAAATAAGGCCCTTTGCCATCGCGGATATGTTTCGCTGCTTTAGTGATCGCTTCGTGAACAGCTTCTGGTGACATTCCATCCACTTGCTCACTTGGCATATCGTAAGCCAAACCCAACTTAGAAATATCCAAGGTTTTAGACGTTCTAGCAACAGAAGTTCCCATCGCGTACCCATTGTTTTCGCAGATATACAATACTGGAATATCCCAACTCATCGCCATATTGAATGACTCATGCAATGCACCTTGGCGAGCTGCTCCATCTCCAAACATCGTTACACAAAGGTTATCTGTGCCTTTATACTTTTCTGCAAAAGCGATGCCTGTTCCAATCGGAATTTGCGCACCTACGATACCATTTCCTCCAAAGTATTTATTTTCTTTGTAGAAAAAGTGCATCGAACCGCCTTTTCCTTTCACGATTCCTGTGCGCTTACCAAACAATTCTGCCATTGCTTCTTTGGTGCTTACTCCACGACCAATTGCCGTACCATGTTGACGATAAGCCGTCACAATGCCGTCGCCATCGATCAAAGCAGATTCCATACCTGCAGTGATGGCTTCTTGACCAATGTAAACGTGCAAGAATCCACGGATACCTTTACCGTAGAGGGAAACCGCTTTATTCTCAAAAGTACGGATGCGCAACATGGTGGTGTACCACTCTAAATATTGCTCTTTGCTATATTTTGCTGTTTTTTTAGTGCTGCGCTTTTTTCTGGTTGTTTTCTTTTCTACTACTGTATCCATGAATTGATTGAATTTTCAGATTTGAAATCGTCGGTAAAGGTACTAAATTTATCGCTTTTCAGCGTTTATTTCCTCTAGGCTTCTGCCCGTTTTTTTCCTCGTATTCTTTAATGTGTTCCTGTTCAATTTGTTCTGCTTTTATTCTTCCTTTAATTCCTTTTACCAAAATACGACCAAAAAATCGCATCCAACCGACAAAGGAATTAACGAAATTGATTTGTAAACGCATTCTGCTAGAATAGCCATCCTCACTAATTTCTTCTGCGCTAATTCCATATTTCACTACATCATTGTCTACGCTATCTATTATTTCGTAAAGATGATGCTCTTCCTGATTTTGCCTGCTATTGCCGTGTACTTTTTTAGCCATCTGATTTTTTAACTTAGCCAACCTTCCTTGTTAGAGTACGTTTCATAATTAAACATAGGAAAATAAGAAAACTCCTTACCTGTTTTTTTTTCGTAGGCTTTAGCTGCTACGTATAATAGGGGTTCAAAGGAAAGATTTTTGGGCATTTGACTCGGATGTGCTAAAACTTCTTCATAAAATGCTCTGCCATTGGCTACCACACAAAGACGATCGTACAAGAATCCATCAGCGGATAAATCATCTATGTTTTTAACCGTAGAACTAGCAAATACTTCTTGATCTAATTGGTAGAGTTTCTCGGATAGTATGTCTTGAAAACCATAAATCTCATTGCTGCCCAATTGGCTTAACCGATCAATAAGTGGTTCTGTAATTTGCTTGTTCTCTTCTTGTTCCCAATCCAGTAATGCGATTAATTCCCAAAAAAAATCTTCGCTTATCTCGACTTCTCTTTGCTCCCGATTAATACTGATCTCCAATTCCGCACCAGCATATTTCTCCTTCATTTCTTGAAGAAAATGTTCGCTTAGTTGATTAACCGATATTCTTATTGTGGCTTGCATAAGATACAATATTAATGAATAGTCACCTATTAATAGAACAGGCAATCATTATGAAGAGTTTACAGCAACTTTCTATTTGTAATATTCGTAGTAAATCCATAGCTTTAATTTTTAAAATTTTCACAAAAACCGACTGAGAATGTCTGAGAAAATTTCTCTTCCTATGCCTATGCCGAATTTGACACGGCTACACACCTTCAACGGCTTGGATACAATCATCGCTGATCTGGATGCTTTCCTTCAAGAACACATTAGCTTAATTATTTTAGGAACTTTCGAGAATGCTAAAATTTTGCTCGAAAATGCCAATCAACTGTGTTTGCAAGATGGCGCACATCCTAACCAACGCGTACTTTGGATTAATAAAATTGAGCAGATGGCAGCACTTCAATCACAATTGGAAGAAGCCCTTGCGAAAGATTTTCCAGAGAAAGAAGTGGACATCAATAATATTCGTGCCATTTCCGTTGTTCCTAAGACGAAGGAGATCGCTTACATCATCTACATTGATCCAAGTCTTTCGCCTGACCCAAAGGACAAGCGCAAAAAACTAAGCACTTTTCAAATGGAACGCGCTTTTAAAGCAGCAATTAAAGCCATACCAAATCCAGATAATCAATGAAAAAAATACTCTTCTTTTTGTCCTTTTCTTTGGGAGTACACTATTTGTTTGCACAAAGTACAAATAGTAACATATTGACGCTCATAGAAGAAAGTACGACCAGTAAATATAGAGATACCATTCATCAAGAGGATGCGGGAATTGTGGACATCAATAGCCGCATTCTGATCAAAGTGAATATCGCTGAAGTGGAAGACCAAATGTTTCGTTATCAAGGTATTGGAGCGAAAGACGAACGCTTGATAAAGTTGCGAAAACTCAACGAATTAATGCGTAGTCAGAATGAAATTGTAGGTTTATTGAACGAAAAATTCAATGAGCGTGCTAAGAAAAATGCAACACTTTCTGATTATCAGCAATTGGCGACTTTGTTGGATGATTTATATGAAGAAATTGAGAGTGATGACGTAATTGGAGAAATCATTAATAGTCCAGAAACGGATCGAAGATTCAATCAAGAAGGTGGAACATTTGTGCTTTTAGTATTTGATATTTTGGCAGAACAAGCGCAAGCCTTGCGAGAGGAATTGATGCAGGAAATAGTGGTGGATGGAAAGGTGGATAGTTCTTTGATGGTTAATTTTCGCTTGGGTGCATTCATTAAAAATAAAAATGGCGGCAGACCCATTCACATCGAAAATTTTGATGACTTGACGCCTGATGCTTACATTGAAATTTCGCGTTTCGATGCTCCACTTTCGGAAGAAGAAGAAAAGGCATTGCTCAAAAATAAAGACTTGAAAGATAGTTTGCAGTTGAATATGAACAGCCTGACCGGCAACATGAAAAGTATTGTTCAAGCAAAGATGGATGAGCTTTTTCCTTCTGATTCTTCTAAAGTTAAATTGAGAACCGTTTATCAATCTTCTATTGATTTCTTGACGCAACAAGACGAAACGCGCCCTGCGGCAAGAGTTCTTTTGGTGAATGAATTTGAGCTGAAGCGCGTCAATCGCTTGTATAGTTTCGCGATGGAAAACTTTGAGAAATTCGCGAATCTTTTTCCTAAAGACTTATTGGAAGGAGATTCTTATTACGAATCCTTTCAAAACTTTGGCGACTTGGTACAAAGTGCCTACGATGCGTTTCATAATGATGTGACAGAATACGGCAACAACAGCAATTTCGGAGAAAATATTCCAGGTTTGGAACAACTCAACTTAGTGGATGCCACTTACAGCACTTACAATGATGGTGTGCAGCGCGATTTGAAAGGCGTGCAAAAATTGATTGATGAACTCAAGCATTTGTTGAGTCCATTTAGGAAGTCCTATCTCGAAAATGAAGAATTTACCGATGCTGTTCGACGCTTCACGGTAGGGAATATTCCTCCTGAAGGCTTTATTGAACTTAAAGGTATCGGCGAACGACGCGCTGGTGATGAAATTTTGATAAAAGCCATTATGGAGCGCGGTTCAGATGAATCTAATCCAAATCACGAAAAGCGGATATTGTATTATCGCTATATTTCTATGGCACGCATCAATCCGCATCTGAAAATGAGTGGTTCTTTAGTACTCGCCAACCCAATAGAACAGACCTCCATCGCATCAAGAGTCGAACTAGAAAACAACTTTCAATTTGCGCCCAACTACGGCATTTTTATGAAATGGGGCAGTCGAAAAAGTAAATTTTATAACGACTTTTTGGGCTTTGGCGTTGGTTTGGGCTTTTCTTCTCCCGATTTCAATTTGGATGGTACACCTGAATTTGGAGCAGGCGTGATGGTGACGGGTTTGAGGGATATTTTGAGTTTTGGATGGTCTTGGAATTTTGGTGTGGATGTACCTTACACTTTTGTTGGATTCAATATTCCATTTACCGTTGGTGGGTTGCCAAGTCTAGGAACTGGGACGGGTTTTGTACAAGAGTAATGCTCTTCTGTTGTCTTAAAAGCTCTATTGTAACAAATACTACTTTTGAAGACTCCAATTCTATTTCACTACACAAAAAAATCACGAAAACGATGTCTAATCCAATCAAAGTATTCATTTCTTATTCTCACAGAGACGAAGATTATAAAGATGAACTCAACAAGCGATTGAAGCCTTATCAGTCGCGAAATATTATAGAAGTTTGGGATGATCGCGACTTGATTCTTGGTCAAAATTGGCATAAGGAGATCAATAAAAGCCTAAAAGCGGCAAATGTGATTTTGTACTTAGTGAGCCCTGATTTTATGGCATCTGACTATATTAATGATGTGGAATTGAGTCAGGTCATGGATCGTCACCTCAAAGGAGAGCAAGCACTTGTACCGATTATCATTCGACCAAGTGATCTTTCTATGTTGCGCATCAGCAAATTTCAAGCAACGCCTAAGAATGCAAAAGCAATCAGCACTTGGGATAATACCGATGAGGCTTGGTTGGATGTGACGACTTCTTTGAGTAAGTTATTTACGGCGATCAAAGATGGAGATATTGAGTTGGGAGGAACTGACGAAGACTTCAGTACGACGCCCGAAGATCGCCCAAGTCCTGAACAAGCGCAACATGATTTGAATAGCGTCAAGCAACTGATTGCTGGAGATATGTTGGACGAAGCCATCAAAGAATTATTGGTCATTACAACCGATGAGAAATATGCTTTCCACAACAATACGATTATTGGAGCATCTGCTAGATTGGCAGGTTTGAAGAGAGGAATCAGCAATTTTACTATCAGTAGAGATGATGCTGAACGCACGCGATCACAAATACGCCAGGCACTGCTTTCTACTTTAGAAGATATGCAGCGATGATGTATTCACAACTTAGCTAATCCGTAGCTAACGATGATTTTATAAAAATTAGCTACGGGTTTGCGTTGGCTGCGGGTATTAGAATTTTGAAACAATTCCTACATCAAAGAAATGGAAAAGTGCAAAATTATACACTTGCTCTACATCCGCGCCTCCTTCTAAGATGCGATAGCCGATTTTACCAAACAAGCGATCTTTAATCACATCAAATTCTACGCCTGCAAAAACATCTTCCGCCCTTCCTCTCGGTCCGACCAGCGCATCTCCTGTTAGCAACAAAGTCAAACGAGGACTCAAGTCTTTTTCTAGCCAAAAACTAATTAGTGGAACAGCTCCTAAATCCGTATTGCTCGCCGTAGTATTACCTTGCGTCAATTCAATTTTTGCATCCCTCAACAAAGCTGTCAAACCGATCTCTAAACGCGTTTTTTCTTTGCGAATCAAAGCATAGCGATAACTAAAACGGTAAGTATTGAATTTATAGCTCCCGAAAGTATTCATGGAAGGTTCAAAGACCTCGCCTTCAAATCGTATGGGAAGGTCTCTCAACCCACTATATTCTACCGACAATGGTGCTGCTGTCAGTTGGAAAACGTGCTTATCATTCATGGTGTATGCCATTTCCAAGCGAACGAAATTCGTCATTCCTCCAACCTCGAAATCTTCGGCAAAAGAAAATAAAGTAGGATTAGTTTTCTTTGCTAATGAAACATCATTTGGTGCACGAACGACATTGTATTGATTGAACGCAACGCCTGTTTCTGAGCTGAAACGAAATTGTGCAAAAGAGAATTGAGCGCCACAAAAAAGCGCGACGGAAAAGAGTAGTAATGTCCTCATAATATTTTATGAGTAGAACTTAGGATTTAAATCTGTGTTCGTTTCTGCTT
>JBCDFY010000246.1:0-10509 GCA_039176995.1 Bacteroidota bacterium | reverse complement strand
TCTCTAAGATCTTCTTCTAGTTCTCTTTCGCATACAATTCGTATTGAGAATTCATTTATTTCGGAAAAGGGATTAATTAATTTTTCTAAGGAATGTTTTAGTTTCTTTAACTTTTCTCTACCCCACTTGCTATGAAGACCTGTGATTTCCAATATTGTTCCTCTATTGGAATGATTAGGGAAGACTATATTAGAAGAATTGACAGTTGTATGGTCAACCTTGATAGTATTAAATATTCTACTTTGATTTTCTTCAAATTTCGACCAATCAACTCTAACGACTTCGGTGGTTTCTGATGATGCTTGCTTTGTTTTAATGAGTAGATATCGTCCCAGTCTATCACTAGAAAATCTTCCTATTCCTTTCGCACCTGCATAATGCCTTCTTTCCTGAATTTTGTCTCGGTAAAGATTTCTATCTATTTTTTTATCCTCGGTATTATCTTTCTTAGCTGAATAAGCTACGAATAACCATTTATTCTTAATATCCTCTAAAGACATTCCTTTTCCGTCATCCGCAATGATAATTTTATTTTTTTCAATAGTAATTTCTATGTTACTAGCATGTGCATCGTAGGAGTTTTTGACTAATTCAAAGACAGCAATGAAATCGTCGGTAATTAAGTCTTTACCGATAATATTTTTTAATCCAGAACTGACCTTAAACTCTAATTGATTTGACACTAACTAATTAATTTATTCATAATTACTCCACTTTGCTCCCCAAACAAAGGCGGTATCGCATTTCCAATCTGAGAATAACGAGGAACTTCCTGAGTGCGTCGCTTTCCGCCAGTCGTATATTTACCTTTAAATTCATACCAATCATTGAAAGATTGGATTCTTGCATATTCTCGTACCGTAAATATACGAGGCTCGCAATAATGGATATAATCGTCAGGCAAGGTTGTAAGAGTGGGTGTAGGCTCATCAGGCGAAAGCGGAATAATGGTTCTTTTCTTTAAGTTAAATCGTTTTTTGAAATCAGACGAAAGCGTTTTATTTCTGCTTGCCTTTTCTAAAATGTATTGGAACTTTTCTACAGTATGAGGTCTATGTTTAACAAAGCGATGGCTATCTGGAATAGCGGTTTTCACTTCTCTTTTCAACAGATTCTGATAATTCGAATTCGGTTTGTTATAAAGACCTGCTGTAAATGATTTAGTATCTGGTGAGGCTGTTTCTTTAATTCTAAGCAGATCGGAAATGGCATCTTTTAAACTATTAGTTATACCTATTCCTTTGTTCGCAAGAAATTCTTCTTTTTGATTCTTTACTTGTTCAAAAAAGTTTTTTGGATTTATTTTTTCTGAGATGTCCTTTCTAATCCCTATTAAGATAAAGCGAGTTCGCTTTTGTGGCACACCAAATTCTGAAAAATCAATAAGTTGACCATACACTTCATACCCCTTAGCATCTAGTCTTTTTGAACCTCTTTTCAATGCATTCTTTACATATTCTGAATAGATTCTGCCTTTGACTTTATTTTTATCAAACTTCTGGGTGAAACCTTTTACATTCTCAAAGAATATTATTTTTGGTTGAACCAATCTAATGAATCTGATGTAAGACTCTATCAATTCGTTTCTAGCATCATTCTCCATTCTCCTTCCCGCAGTAGAAAAACCTTGACAAGGAGGTCCACCTGCAACCAAATCAACATTTCCCCTAAGATTCTTTAATTCATTAGAATAATTTTTAATCACTTTGTTAATATCGTGAGGAGTTTGTGGAAGCCAATCTACCCAATCAAAATGTTTTTTGTTTTTGATTAGGTTGTATTCAAGTGTTTTAAAAGCATCAGGACTTTTTTCGATAGCAAACAGGCCTTTCCACAAACCAGAATTGAAAAGTCCGAGTGAAAGTCCACCGCAGCCAGCAAATAAATCGATATATGTTTTCTTGTGATGCATATATGTTTATTAAGGGAGTAAGTAATAAATAAGATACCCAAAAATGTGGTTTTAGTTTGTTCTTATTCAAGGCGTGAAAAACGGAGTTATGCCGTAGCATAATGAGTATTTTCGCAACGCAGAAGAAGGGCAAAATAAAGCCGCAGAATCGGTAGGTTATATTTTACCTACTCCCTAATTCACAAATATGAGATTTTATGTAGAGAAAAACAACTGTATCTGAGATTTGTAATTGAGCCTTAAAATTCTTCTCATTAATTCAACAACGCCAACAAAATGACCGTCACAATTATTGCGAAAACAACCACCATCCAAAAACCCGTCGTTTTCTTCATTTTTTGGTTTTCGACTCTTAAACTTTCTATTTCTTTGCGGTGTTGATCTAAAATTTCCTGACTCACTACATCCGCTTCGCGCCTTGGTTGCTGTAGCAATTCCATACGATCAATCAATTTGAGTAAGCTATCCGTAACCACCGAAGTTGCTTTATCTAAGGGCAAGTAGTTTTTATCTTTGATGTAAATTGCTTCTGCTTCACTTAATTCCAAATGAATGTTTTTCAGCGTGTACGCACCTAGACTATTCTTAGGAAAATATTGATGAAGTTGCTGAATGACTTCATCCATTCTTCCTTGAGTTAACAGTGTTTTCAACTCTTCTTGCTGCATGAATTTGTTTTGTACCAAAGCTACGCAAATTTTGCCCAACCTGAAATAGAGCTACTCCCTACTAATCGTAGTATTTCGTGCTCTTTCTAATACTTCCTTTGGTATTGGTTTGAATTTACTTAACTGCTCTGAAGAAATTTGATGCGCTTGCTTCGGTATCCATTCTTTCTCTTTTTGATCTAACACAATGATCTCTTTTCCATTTTTATGGATAATATATCCAAGTGTACTTCCCGCTCCTGTCGCAATCGGAATCGCAGTTGGTGACTTTGCGACTTCTTTCAAACTCTCCTTACTTCCGTAAAAAACATCGTCGGTGTAGCGCAAGAAATCATCTGCAGAATTAAACACTTTATTCGCTGCTCTGGCGGCATTGCTCACTACTGGAAGATTGGTTTTGCTTGTTCCCCTGATGGCATTTAAAATTTGTGGCTTTTTGAAAACAAAAGCAGCGACGCCTAATGCAATGAGTACTACAAATGCAATAGCGGTGGTGTTCATTTCGTCCATGATCGTATTATTTTGATTGCTTAAATATACGAACAATGGGAAATAAGGATACTAATATAATGATAAAAATCAGTCGCTATCTATCTGATTTACAAGTGTTTTGATGGCATCTTTTCACTTTTCTTCTCCAAAAATCATAAATTGGCCGTCTCGTAATCATTTAACCATTTGCAAAAAGCTCCTTATACATGAAATTTTGTACCAACTGTCAAACGGAATTGCCCGATGAGGCAAAATTTTGCTACAACTGTGGCGTGCCGCAACCGCAAATCAACATAGCGCCGACTTCTGAATATGAATACGATTTGGATTTATCAAAAGAGCTTTCTCCTCAAATTGTAGATTTATTTTTCAAGGCTTTCCAAGATCGAATTACAGAAGAACATCGTGCAGAACAACACAAAGAATATGTAGAATTGCTATACAAAGTTGGTTTTCGGGAAAGTGTGCAGTTGCGTGCCGACCAAATGGCAAGCACCATTAAAAAGGAAGATTTAGACACAAAAGCAAGGCAGCAATTGCTAGAAAATAGCTTTGAAGGTTTGATGGATTACTTCATTATTCATTATGCTAAAGAACTGAATACCATTGCGTTGCCCGATCAAATCTTGAAGTACGAAGGATTGACTTTAGCGCAAATTGATCTATTCCAATTGATTATGGATTATTTGCAGTTTGAAGTGGAGGAAGAAACACTTTACACCGATTTTTTTCAAATGCCTGCTAAGAAAGTCCGAAATGCCAGCAATTCTTTCCTTTTTGCCGAAAATAACGAACGCATCTTTTTCATTTGCGATCAATCCGTTTTGGGTTCTTGCAAAGAAGGTTTTGCCATGACAGAACAAGCCTTGTATTGGAAAATGCCACTCCAAAAAGCAGAGCGCGTTTATTATGACAAAATTCAAGAAGTCAAAAGAGAAAAAAGTTGGTTAATGATTAACGGAATGTTCTTTAATGTGAATGCTTCCATTAATTTGAAGATGATGAAACTACTAAAGAAGTTAAAGCGATTACACTCATTCAGCTAGTACAAAAGTAGATATAAACCATTCTTCAAAATTTGCTGCTTTATCGGATAAGGCGTTGATATAATTTGCTTTTATGGCTGTTCCCATTGGTAACCCTGGATTTTCTTGCAGAGCCAAATAAGTATGTAAGAGCATGTTTAAAAATTGATTTAACTGATAGTCAATAGTTTGTGGTTCTGCCTAAGGAATTAATTGAGAGTTTATCGAGATAAGTGAGCAATTAATTCTAACGGCAGGTTCATAAAATATTGGCTATCAGGACGATAAAATTTAAACATGCTCTAAGATTGCTTTTTCCTTTTTCACTTTAGAAAATCTATTCATTCCTTTAACAATCAACTCTTCTATTTTTGCTTTAGCAAAAACTAACAACTCATTATCTTTTTCAATTAAGTCTAAAAGAAAATGTTCCAGATAACCATCATCCTGATTATTTGGCATAATCCAGATACCAAGCATTAGTTCTGGCAAAATTCTTGTGGTAAATCCTCTTGATGTGAGCTTAGGTTGAGCTTGAAAAGTATAATTGAGCGTCTTTGTTATAGTTTTAATAAGATTATTTAACCGTTCTTCTGCACCTACATTATTCGCGTCAACGATAATGCCAATATTATTCATGCTAGGCTGTAGAAGCGCATTCTCTAAAACTGTATCAACTTTACTAACAGAACCTGCCTGTTTTACAAAATCATTAGAAAATTTTCGACTTGTCTCATATCCTAGGGGAGAAGGTAAACTTCTCTTTTTAAGCAAATTAGCCAAAGCGATTGCATCTTTGCCTTCTACAATTAATTGTTGTGCCATGTAAAATTATCGGACTTCAAGTGCTAAATCAAGCATACTTGATAGTGCTTCACCATCATAAATAATGCCCTCGTTTTCACCATTTCTACCAATTTGCAAACGAATAAATTGCGCTTCGGAAAGATTTTCTTCGCGAGCAGCAATGTATTCAAAAGACTTTATTGCATCTTGACTATGAGTCGTCGCAAAAACTTGAATATTCCACTTTTGAGCATAGTAGAAAATCATTTCCCATAGTTTCTCAAGCACAGAATAATGTAAGCCTAATTCAATTTCATCTATAAGTAACATACTATTTTGTGCATTGACTAGACCAAGCGCAATATGGAGAATTCTTTGTACACCGTCTCCTAGAGTTCCAAGAGGAATCGGGTTAACAACATCGGATAATCTTACTCTCACTTTATCTGTTCCAACATCTATTCTTTGGAGATTTGGAGTAACTGTTTTTTGAAGAATTTCAACTACTTTATCTTCTTTTGGTGTAAGTACAACTTTTTCCCAAAGAGCGTTGAGTTCATTAAACTGTGCTTCAAAAGAAATGAATATGCTATTATCTCTAGGATAAGTAGTCAGAACTTGGCTAGCTTGAAGTTGAGATTTTGAGTTTTTATTGATGATAAAATAGGATTCTACTTTATCTGACTCCTCTAAATTTCGTTCAAACAAAAAATCATTAAGTCGAAGAATACTTTTTGAGTCTACTAATCTACTTCTATGAAATAGTGCGTCATAACTATTAGGGTTTCCTTCTACAAAGGATTGACGATTTTTTAGGATGTCATTAATTACACCAAAATCGCCACCTGCACACAAAATTCTAATTGCTTCTAACAGAGCCGTTTTTCCAGAATTGTTCTTACCACCAATTAGATTAATCCTGCTTAAATTAGATATATTTAAGTCTTCAAAGGTTAGAAAATTCTGGATGTGCAAACTGTCTATCATATTATTCTATTCTGTGCAAATAAATGAGATATGCACAAGAAGAGTTCATATTTGGTTAGAATAGTTGAATCTGCTCCTGCTTTACTTTAGCAGATATATTTTTAGGCGATTTCGTCTCCTCCGCAGGCTTCAAAATCCGGCGAATCACTCGTAATTTGTAAGTATAGCGATTCAGCGATTCATTGAAAATGCCAAAATGATCCAAGCGATCAATGCGTACACAATCATCAGCATGAATGATTTGCATATTGGGCAACAAAATACCGACATGCACTATTCTGCCTGTTCGATTCTCAAAGAAGGCTAAATCCCCTTCCACTGCCTGCTCCACAAAATCAATAGGCGTACCAAAGCTTACCTGTTGCCCTGCTTCTCTAGGTAATTTAATGCCTAGCATACTGAACAACAATTGCACCAAACCCGAACTATCAATGCCAAAAGGAGAACGACCACCGTGCAGAAAAGGAGCGTAGAGATAGCGACGGGCTAGTTTTTCTAGCAATTCTGCGGAAGGCTTCATGTCTTTTGGATAAACCGCCTGTCCACTAAATTTGAAAGTATCGCCTTCCAATTGTAGCTTCATTCCATCAAAAAGTGGTAATCTTGCACCGATAGTAATTGGAATGAAATGCTCATTTGCCATCACAGGTTGCACCAAATCCAAACAATAAGCGAAGTCAGTGGAGTACAATTCAAATTCACTTTCTGTAACAGGATGCAACTGATTCGTATGTATCCAACCAATAGCATTATCGTGTTGACAGCGAACTTTGAGCCATTGTTTACCTTTCTTTTGAAGTACTTCCGCCAGTTCTCCGAAAAGCAATTGCGTACAAATTTCGCTAGTATCCACCGCAGAAGCGCGAAGCGGAACAACACTGAATGGGCAAATTCCGTATTTCATGTAAGATGGCTGTTTTGATATTGGACTTTGAGATTTTAGGTAGCTTCGAGGATCTACTTACTTGATTCCTAAATAAACAAATCTTCAAAATAATAAGCACTACAAAAAGTCGTTTGCTTTTAGTGCTAAGACCTTCAAAATACTGACTAGCTTAAAGCAATAAACTTTAGATTTGATGAGGCAATTCTGCATAATTTTTATACTAACACTCTCACTTGCAGTGAGTTCTACTGCACAAGATAAACATTTTACGCAATTCTATGCTACTCCAATGAATCTAAATCCTGCATTGACAGGCGGATTTAATGGAACTTACCGTTTTTCAATGATTTATCGTGATCAATGGCGACAAGCCGCAGGAAGCGCATTCAGCTCTTTTGCGGGTGCTTTAGACTTGCGTTTTCCAGTTGGTATCAATCAGAGTCGAGCTAGGGATGCAGCAGCAGTGGGGCTTATGTTCGATACAGATCGAGTAAATAGCGTAGGTTTCGGAAGTACCGGAATGCACTTTTTTGGCGCGTTTCATAAGTCCTTAGATAACAGAAGTAAGCAATACTTGTCCGCTGGAATTCAGATGGGACTCAACCAGAGAAACATCAATATTTCCCAACTCACTTTTGAGGATCAGTTCAATGGTTCAACAGGCTACACTGGAGTGACCAATGAAGTACTGCCCACCGAAAATTCTTTCCCTTTTGCAGATATGTCTGTGGGAATTAATTATAGTTTTTCCCCTTCTAGCAAAGCAGGGCTATATGTCGGAGCAGCCATGCACCATATTTTTGAGCCAGAAATTAGTTATTATTTTGATCGTCGCGCTAGAAGCAGTGAATTAGGAACGGACCAACTCTACCGTCGCTATACCGCGCATATTAGTTCCAAATTTCCAGTATCGAATCGAGTCTCTCTGCTCCCAAGAGCTGTGGCAAGTTTACAAGGTTCACACATCGAACTGAATGGAGGGACAAGTGCTAGAATTGGGATAGGAGAATTCCAAGCATCCGCGGTTCACTTCGGTGGATGGGTGCGTCCACTTTCTACAGAAACAGGAGGTATTAATTTAGAGACGGCTATTCTAATGGTCGGCTTTGAAACGGATAATGTTCTTTTTGGATTGAGTTATGATTTATCGCTCAGTGCCGTACAAGCAACGGGTACTGGACAAGGCGTTTTTGAATTTTCTATTGCTTATTTGGGGAACTATGATAACGAATTAGTTTTGTGTCCTAAATTTTAGGGCAAGTAAGGCTTTAGTGTTAAATGGTTTCATGGTTAATGTGTAACACAAAACACATCAACCATAAAACCATATAGCCATAAAACAACCATTAAGCCACTTCAAAACGTACCAAATCCACAAAACGCTGAACGCGCTGCTTAACTTCTGCTTCAGTTATTTCTAACAGTCGCTCCATTCCAAACTTTTCTACACAAAAAGAAGCCATTGCCGAGCCATAAATAATCGCTCTTTTCATATTTTCAAAAGAAGTATCGTCGGTCATTGCTAAGTAACCCGTTAGACCACCTGCAAAGGTATCACCTGCGCCTGTTGGGTCAAATACTTCTGCCAGTGGCAAAGCAGGGGCAAAGAAAATTTGATCGTCTTGGAAAAGCAATGCGCCATGTTCTCCTTTCTTAATCGCCAAGATTTTAGGCCCCATCGTCATGATTTTCGCAGCGGCATTCACGAGTGAATATTCTCCTGATAGTTGGCGCGCTTCTTCATCATTGATAATCAACAAATCAATTTTTTGAAGCACTTCTTTCAAACCTTCTAAAGCCGTATCCATCCAAAAATTCATCGTATCAATCGCAATCAATTTTGGACGACTTTCTAGTTGCTCCAGTACGCGCATTTGCACCGCAGGTGTCAAGTTTCCAAGCATCACATAATTCGTATTTTTATAACTTTCTGGCAACACAGGGTCAAAATCCGCCAATACATTCAAGTCCGTTACCAAAGTATCGCGCTGGTTCATATTATCGTGGTAGCGTCCTGCCCAAAAGAAAGATTTTTCGCCTTCCTTAATTTGTAAACCTTCCAAATCGACTCCCCTTGCACTCATTTTATCCAGTACCTCTTGCGGAAAATCATCTCCCACAACCGATACCAATTGAATGTCTTTCAAAAAATAGGAAGCGGACAATCCGATATACGTTCCCGAACCACCTACAATCTTATCTGCTTTTCCCAAAGGCGTTTCTATATCATCAAATGCTACTGTTCCAACCGTTAATAAACTCATGTCGAATGACTATTTTTATGGTTAAAGGGTTTTATGGTTGCATGGTTATTTATGATTCTAAACCATGAAGCCCTGAAACCGTAATCCTTAAAGGCGCAAAGATCGTTTAGTTCCACAGAAAATCAAACCCTTGAGGTCTTGCTTCGTAAAATTGCTTAAAAATTTACAGCGAGTTCATCATTTTTGGCTTGGAATTTCCTTATTTCGCACTGGTTTTTACGGTAGACGGTTAACAGTAACCGGTAGACGATGCATACCAGTAAAAAATTCAGTAACCATTCAGCATAGACGATAAGCAAAATGAGCAATATCAAAAGAATCGCAGTATTTACCTCTGGAGGAGATGCACCTGGTATGAATGCGGCTATCAGAGCAGTAGTTCGTACAGCTGCGTATCATGATCTTCACGTTTATGGCATCACAGGTGGTTATCAAGGCATGATTGAAAATAATATTAAGCGACTGGAAACCAGGGATGTTGCCAATATTATCCAGCGTGGAGGGACAATTCTGAAGACCGCTCGCAGCATGGATTTCAAAACGCCGCATGGACGAGAAAGAGCTTATGAATCTTTGCGAGCACATCGAATTGATGCTTGTGTCGCCATTGGTGGTGATGGGACTTACACAGGCGCAAATGTCTTTTCGCAAGAATATGACATCCCATTTATCGGCTTACCTGGCACGATTGATAATGATATATATGGTACCGATTATACAATTGGCTATGATACAGCAGTCAATACCGCAATCGAAGCAGTTGATCGCATTCGAGATACGGCAGATTCCCACAATCGCCTGTTCTTTGTGGAAGTGATGGGTCGTCATGCAGGTTTTATAGCGCTAAGTACAGGCATTGGTGGTGGTGCAGGTGCGATTTTAGTTCCTGAAACCGAAACGCCGATTGAAGCACTTTGCGACTTATTGAAAAAAGGGGTTTACAGCAAAAAACTCTTCAGTGTAGTCATAGTCGCAGAAGGTAATCAAAATGGAGGAGCGATAGAAATAGCAGAAAAGGTAAAAGAAAAATTCAATCATTATGATTCCAAAGTGACGATTATCGGACACTTACAAAGAGGTGGTGCACCCACAGCACTAGATCGCTTGCTGGCGAGTCGCTTGGGCTTCAAAGCGGTAGAAAAATTGGTGGAAGGCAAGAAGAATGTCGCTTTAGGCTTAGTCAACAATGAAGTGGTAGAAACGCCTTTTGAAGATGCGATTTCTAAGCAAAAACCACTCAATCATGATTTGTTGAGAATGGCAGATATTTTAGCAGCTTAGCTTCGAGTTCCAAATCATGTAGATTTTAAAAATCTCCATTATTTCACTACTCAGCATTATTAACTAGAAGGGACTTGGTAAAAAATAACCTACCCACTACGATTAAAATCAATCAGGACATCCCACTTGGGTAAATCTGGATTTCTGAGGATAAATTTTTGAAGTTCTTTGAAGTGTTCGGTTTCCACTTTAACTCCTTTTTCATAAG
>JBCDFY010000245.1:0-10674 GCA_039176995.1 Bacteroidota bacterium | reverse complement strand
TTATCGGATACCGCTAATGAAAATATGCACCCTCCTCTGGATGAGAATGGGTTTGTTGAATTGGCAGAAGATGGAAAAGTGGCCGCCAAACTGCGGTTGGAATTTGCGAATGGCAATCGCTTTTTCTTTCCGTATGCTTATATGCTTCAAGTGGAGTACATCAACACTAAAGGAGAGTTGAAACTCTACACCGCTCAAAAGGAAATTACCATTAAAGGGCGTGGCTTGGATCAGCTAGAGGAACTACTTTATGACAATGTAGTCAAGACCATCAAGCAGAGTAAAATCGCTCTGGTGAAAGAGAAAAGTCTGCTCTTTGTGAGGTCTATTGAGGTGGTGGATCGCTTTGAGGAGTGAAATTTCAACTTAATTATCAACTAGAAAACAATACGTGAAACAATACGTGGTTCTCAACAACATTGAGCATTACACCTATATCCCCAAAAGAGCAAAACTTCTATTGGACTACTTCTGCAATTATTTTAAGCTCTGGCAGTTCTTTAGAGGAATATATACGTGAATATTTTTTTCCTGACTCCCATTTACTACCATTAGTCTTCTCAGGTAATCTTCCTTCTGTCCATATTCCTGATCTAAGAAGGTGAGAGAATGCATGATCTTTGTTGCAAAAATTTACGTAAAAAAATGAATCACATTCATTGTATCTTTTGAATTTAAGGAATGGATGTATGCATTTGTAATTATCAGAAAGTCCAAATTGCTTTTCGAGCCAATCGCTGTTGTTAGTAAGCATAATAAGGTTATATTTTTCTACTTGTTTATTGTATTCATCCCAATCAATTTTTATAGTTAATTTTCTAAGACAAATATCTCTCTTTAAATAAATAAATCTCAGTAATTTAGGAAATAGATTATTAATTGTTTTTTTCACCTTTGGATGAGAATCAATTATATTTTGGATATCTTTTAATGGTTTCCATTTTGATTTGAAAATAACAATATGAATCTCATCAATTAGCTGAAGAGATAGCCCCATTCCTAAGTTAGTACTCATCTGTTTACTGATTGGGTCGCAAAAATTGTATAAAATTATTTCGGTAAGAGAATGACTCATCGCCTGTAATCTTGATCTATATTCAGAGTAGCTAGAACGCTTATCTGATTTCATATCTAGTCTCAACAACTTCAGCTTTTCATCACACTTTTTTTTAGACTCTGAATCATTAGCAGAATGATAGATATACCAAGATTTATGAATGTTATAAGAAGCTAAATCCCATAATCTTAATCCTTGACATACATCTCCTAGATTTAAATGATACAGTGCAAATTCCTTTTTAACATTGTCAGATGCGGAGGATTTCAAATGGAGCTTACAAAGTTCTATGGCCTCCTCATAGCACTTCTTAGCTGTGAGGAGTAACTGACGTCTTTTAGTTTTTGAATGTGGAGAGACATTAGTATTTGCTAATTGAACATGATTAATGCCTTTTAAATTTGCACACTCGGCCGCACGTATGTCTTCTGCCTGCTCAAATAATATTTTTGCATCAGTATAATTACTAATTGCTAATTGAAACTCTCCTAATTCTTGATGGATATTAGCTTTGCTTAAATATGCTACTCCAAAATCACAAAGTATTTTCTTATCGGAAGAATATATTTGTCTGTGATATTTATATTGTCTAATTGCTTTATGATAACAATCCTTTGCGTGGTTATATAGTTCTCTTTTTTCTTTATCGTCCTCAACCTTAGACTGTTTAATCCACATATTCCCAGCTTCGATAGCATACCTAGCAGCATTATCATATTTTTTAATTGTTTCATAAAAAGAGGATAGTGTTAAATAATAAGCTGCTGCTTCAGTCCATTCACCAAGATGCCTTAGGTCATTTGCTAAGTTCTGTGTAGAAACGAGAAGATAATTACGCTTCCTCTCCTCAATATTGATAATATCTGAATCATCATCTAAATCTACAACAGATAGTATTTGCTGAATTGCTTGTTCATGGCATTTTTTTGCGGTAAAAAGATATTTTATTTTTTCGTCTTTATTCTCAAGTTCAGCTTTTTTGAACCACATATCGCCCGAAAAATTCATGTTTATTACTGCATACTCACATTCATTAATGTCAAAGAATGTATCAGAAGCAGTTTTGTATGATTCAGCCGCCTTAAGCCAAAAACTAATCTTTTCGTATGTGCTGGCAAGGCTTTGGAATAAGAAACCCAATCTTTTCTGTAATTTATCATCAGATTTTTCTTGTTCTATACGTTTGTTAAGAAGATCAATGGCATCATTATAACTGCCTATAGCATTATTATAATATTCTTGTTGATCATTATTGCTTTTTAGATCAGCTCCTTGAATCCAAGCATTACCTGAGAGATGCATTTTGTTTGCTGCCTGCTCATATTGATTAGCTTTAATAAATACATCAGATGCTAATTTAAAAGAAAGCGCTGCTTCATCCCATTTCCCTAAGTCCTCATATATTCTAGCTTTTTTTGTGTGAAGCTCTCCTGTTTTGCATAAAATATTGGGTTCTTTTATAGAAAACCATTGCTCATTATCTCTGATTGCATCATCGTAACAATTTTTCGCTTTCGTGTAATACAATTGTTGTGTTTCATTTTTACCTGTCCTTCCTTGATTGAGCCAAACATTTCCTGCCCATTCGGCATATTGAGTGGCAAGCTGATATTTTTTACCTTTCCTAAAAGCTCTAGATGCGAGTTCCAATGACTCTGCTTTGTGTGTTTCTTTTTCATTCTCAAAATAGGTAAAAGACTTATTTAGATAATAATATCCTAAAGATACTGAAACCTGCTGATCTTCTTCATTTATAATTCTTTGATAATCGATAAGTAGTTCAATTGCTTTGTTATAATGATTTCTAGCATTTAACCAACACTTTTTCTGCTCGTCTCCATCTAACTTACGTGATTTGTTGCTCCATACTAAACCTAGTAAATTTGCACACTGAGCGGTAAAATATGGCTTATTATGTGCATCAAATAATTCGTATGCTAGATTACATCTTTCTAAAACTTCCTCGAACTTATCAAGATCACTATATGTAGAATTGGCTAAGGATAAAACTAAATAAGGAACTTCTGATTTGGGAGCTTTCACTAAGCCATCCTTAATAATCCGTAGTGCCTTGTTTTGAAAATACTCTTTCTCTTCCTTATCATCTAGTAAACTAGCAAAGCTAAAACAAGCGTAAGGGAGGTGAGAATGGATCATACTAAGAATGTAACGCTCTATCTGGTACTTCTTTTTGGGTAGATGCTCATTTTTGACATTGTCTAGGGCTTCTAAGGCATTTTGCTTGTGATAGTAGAATATATTTGGATCATTAGTTCGCTGTGCATATGTTAGGCTCAAAGCCCATAGCTGGAATTTAGATATTTCCGTTAACTGATTATCTTCCTTTAGCTTTTTATAAATTGATTGGCACGTATGAGCACATACGCTTTCCAATTCTTCTTGAGAAATAGCATAAGACGCCCAAGGTAGCTTCTTTTCAGATACAGATTCATATCTACGAATTAACTCTTCGCTGTTCTGAAGTTGGCATTTATTTGCCTTGAGCCCTCTGAACAAAGCTATCAAAGTAGCATATTCTCTCGCCTTAGCATAGCTTGGGTATCTCTCTTCGTACAAACTATAATTTTCTACAAAATGTTGTAAAGCATGCCATTCCTCAGAAAATTTCTTTGTTGCCAAATCCCCGTCCTCTGCAACAGTTTTATCATCTATTCTTTCGCCAAAGGCAGCAGTGAAGTTAATTGTAGGAATTAGACGTCCTTTCATGTCATCTTCACCTGAAAACTCAACACTGTTGTAGTCAAGATAGACTTGTTGCCCAGTTCCTGAACAAAAACTATCGAAGTATCTGTTAATTGCAGCTTCGTCCCATTTGAGTATTGAATCAATACACTTTAAAAAAGGATTCTCGTAGCCTGAAATATTACTTTTACCAAGATGCCCGTGACAACCGTGACCGTAGACTATTTCTCCAAATATACCATCAGCAATTAGTAAATGCTTCCCAACCTCTGTTTTAGCAACTACACCGACAGTTTCAGTCTGGCTGACAGCACCAAGTCTTTCGTAACCATCTCCATACCAAACAGACCAACAGCAAATAGCAACTTCTTCTGATGATAAATTAGTGAGATAATGTGCTTCTCCATCATTAATCTCAACAGTACAGTTATCATCCGACCACTTTATATCTACTGTACTTTGCTCACCGAATGACAGCTTTGAAGCGGCATTTATTATGACTCCTCCTGGAAATTTATCGAATCTTTCAATATTTCTACGTATCTCTCTGGTATCTGTTGAAGTTTTCCCTCTAATCTCCAGATTAGAATCTGTTGTTTTACTTTCTTTAGTATTTCTACTATGATCTAAATTTCTATCTTGATATAACTCTGGAAACTCCCTTTCCAATTCTCTATTTAGCTTTTTTTCATAGCTCTCGCCAGTAGACATTCCAAGATATTCTCTCCAGTGCTTATTAGATGAAGAATCTACTTCTTGAGTTCCCCAAGTATCTCGCCAGTCTGGATCTCTTGGCGAACCATGCAATGGAGCGCTTGTATCTCCTCCATGATCACCTAAGCGATGATCTATTCTTGTCCTGAAAATACCTGATCCAGGTTCATCACTGATCTCAGGATATGAATTCTTTGAAAAAAGATGACTAAATTCATATTGCTCATTGTATTTTCTTCCTTGTGCATACCCAGGAAGCTTACCCGTATCCAAGAAGAAACTTTGTTCGTCTGCTGTCATAGAGTCCCAAACTTCTCTCTCTCTCTCGTTCATTGTCAACTCCAAAGCATTTTTGTGTAAGCTTTCCATTGCTTCCTTACGAGCTTCCCTTCCAGCACTATTCAGACTGGATTTACCTGTTATATATTCACTATTTTTTCCCATAATGCAGTTATTTATTTGCATGAGTGTAAATCAAGCAAGTAGAAACATAAGTGACATCACTGAAGTACAATTTAGTAATGGACTACAGCTTCAAACAAGATTGAAAAAGTATAACTGGGAAATGAAATTGAGCTTAGTAAACAGCTTTCTTTTAAGGAAAGTTTCATTAAGCAGCTAAAGAATATTAATATAAGATAGAAGACCTTTAGAAAGGATATTTATTGTCTTCCATAGCTCTCTCCAACACCTCATAAGCCTCTCCCTGTCCCGAAGTCCCCTGCCCCTCAAACCCCCTCCACACAAAATTCGCCACCCAATCAATAAATTGTAAGCGTTGGTTATGGTGACTTTCTGCTGCTTGGTAGTGGATATTGACGTTGGATTGTAGCTCACACCAGAGTTTGTGCTTGATGAGATCAGCACAACTGTTTTGGCTGCCACTTGGTATGCTACGTTTATCA
Source organism: Bacteroidota bacterium (assembly GCA_039176995.1). Lineage (GTDB taxonomy): Bacteria > Bacteroidota > Bacteroidia > Chitinophagales > Saprospiraceae > JAAUTG01. The sequence continues at coordinate 5,295 of JBCDFY010000245.1, read as the reverse complement.
GGAATGATTTGAACTTGATGGAGGTTTTTGATGTGATGACAAAGAATGGATTGTACCATGTGGTTGTAGAGAATATTGCTGTTGTCCGTACCTTGCAAGATGGGTGGCATATTTGCCTTTTTGATCGTGGCCGCAACAAGCGTCATTTCGTCATCGTCTTGAAGTAAAGCAACGATCTTTCGAGCCATCACTTTAGCTTTTCGATTGGAAAAATCTGCTCCTTTATATTCGCGTTCTTGCCCTCCTCGCTCTTTGTGAAATTTTTTGATGAAGCGATTGATATATTTTTCTTTTTCACTAGGCAAAATTAGGGCAGCAATGGTGAAGTACTGGCTTGAACCACCTTTGCGATAAGGCTTGTCCAATGTCCAACCTAAATCACCACTTTCATCAAAATAAGCATGGTACTTCATCTGCGTTTATATCATGTTTTGGACTGTGTTTCTGAGTTTGGGGCAATAAAAAAGCCTTTCACCAATGGTACTGATGAAAGACTTCCTTTGAAAAATAGGAAGCAACCTACGGGCGACGTACTTAGGAGTACGTTTAGGATAAACTACTTAAAATAGTTCGTCCCGCCTTGGTAGGGTTTTTAACTCTCCCTATACTGCAAATATAACAGCTAACAGCCGATAATGTCAAGTGATATGGTGGAAGTTCCTGTGTTTTCCATTCTTTTCGCTAGAAAAGGGTGAGTTGTTGATCTTTGTTTTCGTTTGGTTTTGGTGGATGTGACCAGATGCGAGACTCCTCTTTTTCAATCGGTAGTATGCCCAATCCATTATTATTGATTTGCCAACCTCCATACCACTCTATGCTTAGCGTATTCATCCAAGCCACTTCTCCTCGCAGTCCATTCAAGAAGAAATTCAAGGTTGCCATTTTAGCACAAGTGTTTGCATTGTCTGCTCCGTAGAAAAAATTCTTGGGATTGCTTTTGGCAAATGCCAGCAGTAAGAGTATGTCTAAAAATCGAAAAATTAGTAAAAGCGGGAATCAGTATTTAACCTTGTAGTTGACCAAAACTATAAAGATATGCAAACTCAATATGAGCGCCTGACTGATTCCCAATGGGAAAATATAAAAGAATATTTACCTGTGCAAAGAAAACGTAAATACGATTTACGCGAGATAGTAGATGCCATTTTTTGGATATTGCGCATCGGTAGTCAATGGCGTAATCTACCTGAATGTTTTCCACCGTGGAAGAGCGTGTATTACTATTTTAGTAAATGGAAAAAGAATGGAACGCTTCAAAGGATGAACGAAGGCTTGAATCGAAAAGAGCGAGTTCGACAAGGTAAAGAACCGACTCCTAGTATGCTAAACATTGATAGTCAGTCTATTAAAGGAGGTCCTTTTATAAGCGAAGACAAAGGCATTGATGGAAATAAGCGAGTAAATGGTCGTAAAAGACATATTGTTACCGATACCTTAGGGCTGGTTTGGTTTGTAGTGGTTCATGCTGCTAATTTGACGGATGGATCAATGGCACATAAGGTAGTTGAACCTTTAATCGGCTATTTGCATAGAGTGCAAAAAATCTTGGCAGATGCTGCTTATGAAAAGGGATTTAGAGATTGGGTGTATGCCAATATGCTAGGAGTAGAATTAGAGTTGTCTTCCAGACCTCCTAGTTCCAAAGGTTTCGTACCCATTAAATGGCGTTGGATTGTTGAACAGACTTTTGGACGCTTCAATTTCTACCGAAGATTAGACAAAGATCACGAGAAAACAATACAAAGTTCTGAGGCTTGGGTACTTTGGCAGAATTGTCAAACTATACTCTATCGATTAGAAACCTAAGCCAAATTTAATTTTTAGACATGCTCTAAACGTCCTGATCCACAAGCAGGATCGGCAACACTTTTGCCTTCTACGCTATTGGGTGCGGCTTGCAAGCTCGCCATCAATTCACAAACATGGGTGGGCGTGAAAAATTGACCGTTCTGTCCTTTGGTGATGTGTTCGGTGAAATATTCGCCGAGTAGATCACCATAAGGAGCTTGGTAAACGCTTTGGATTAAGATGCCTAAGAGTTTTGGGAAGGTGTTGATTTCTTCTTTGGTGTAGGAAGCAATAGTCTCCATATAGAGCTTCTCGTTGGCTTCGTCTTTGATTTGTAGCTTGGATTGAATATTGGTTTGATGATAACCACAAATGGATGCGGTCAGAAAATCGTTGAATACTTTGCTGCGCTCGTAGCGGTGCGTAAGGGGTTCTATGGTTTTGACAAAGTCTTGGTAGCTATTGGTGTTCATGGTGCTTCCTCTTATAATGGATTTGTGGGATGTAAACCACTTGTTTTTGCGAAGCAGAAACATAAGGTGGCTTACATTCCAATGGATGCACCACTAGCAGGGGTGAAAGCTGTCAAGAGCTGAGCAAATAAAAATACGACCCGTATGGGTGGAGATTTTTCTTTGAACACGCAGCTTGGCTCTTGACCGATTGAGGGGAAGGATTCCCCTTTGATAAAAATGAGCAACTTCTTTGAAGTTTCCTTTTTTCTGTTTTGCGGATGAAGAAGAAAAAAAGGGATGCTTCCTTTTCAGAAGCATCCCGATTTGCTTAGCTGGCTTTTTTGGTTAAAGTAGCCAGTTCGATTTTTCCAGCAAGGATGGAAGCTTCTTTTTTGGTGACGGTGCGTCCATCTGCTAAAGTGACTTCAAAAGGTCGGTAGGAGATTGTTCCTGTGATTTTGAGCCGTGTTCCTTTTTTGAAGGCTTTGATTTGTTCGATCAATCTAGGATTGAAGATTAAAATATCATGCCACACAGTATTTCTCTTCACCCACTCCTCTTGTTCGTTTTGGTAGCTATCAGTACTAGCGATAGAGAGGCTGGCGAAGGTTTTACCGTCTTTTTCGATGATCTTAGCTTCTGATCCCATGTTGCCTGTGATGATTGCGGTGTTGTTGTAAGCCATTTGATGTTTCCTTTCTTTTTGGTTGTTAAAATGACGCTTTTAGAAAAATAGGGAGTTGCCAGAGCTGTCATAGCAGGAATTAGAACTTTTTTTTGATAAGCGCAGCCAAAAAAAAATCAATTCGTTTACCCCAAAGGGCTGCGTCATTGATAGCTTAGGTAGCTTCCTGTAAAAGCGTAAAATTATTTTGACATCTAAAAAGCAAAGGATTTTCATTAAGCGCATACAAGCAGTAGGCTCATTATGACTTGGGATGGATTGCTGTTCATGGAATGGGTACATCCTGCTCGTTCTCTTTGCTTGTTCTGTTTCAAAACCGAATAAGTGGAAGTGCTTTATTTTCCGTGTACATGATGTTTTAGTTTTCAGTGGATTGGTCAGTTTCATTTTCAAAAAAGGAATATGGATCATTTTCAGGGAATTTTACATTATCGAGTTGAAGTCATTTTAGCAGATGGATGTTGTTCATAGTTTGGCTTCCATTTTTGCGGTAACAATCGTTGGTGTCTGTTTAGGAAGTAACAAATTGGGATTGCTTTTGAGGGCTTCATTTAAATCTTCGTAATCCGCAAACAGCGTACTTTGATCGCAGGTTTTATCTCCAAAATCTTCCTTAAATTGATCGGTGCATTTTCGCCCTGTTGCATCATTATCTAGGAAGGTGTTGATATGTTGGTAATCTTTTTCTTGAATGAATTTTAAGCACTGCTGATAGCTTGATGTGGAATGAAGGATAATGCTATCGCCTTTGAGTTGATCGGTGTTGAGTAGGGTAAGGAGAGAAAGATAATCCAACATTCCTTCAAAGACATTGACGGCACCCAAGTCCCCTGCCCTGCCTTTAATGTGCGTGATGTCTCTTTGGTGGAGTACAGATTTGAAAATGTATTGATCGGAAGCACTACGGATTTCATAGCCTTGACTGTTGTTTTGCATTCCAAAAGCAAAGAAGCCTCGATCTTTGTCTTTGTTCCAGTAGTGGATTTCTAAAAGATATTTTTGAAAAATGGCTTTTGGGATTTTGCGTACTTCTTCCAAGTATTGAATAATGATGGAGTTTTGAATTGGAACAGCTCTAACCAGTTCTAGGGTAGGAACTTCTTGTTCGTTCTTAGCATTGAAGGATTGGCTGAGGTAATTGGGCTGGTGAAAAGTAAAAAGAGCAGATTGTTGATTGTTGTTGGTGTGATTTGGATAGAGGCTTCGAAGGTATCTAAGTACATCGCCTAAACTTTCATTGCGATACCGTTTTAGAAATTTGAGCAAATCACCTCCCTGCCCTTCGCCAAGATCATACCATATCCAAAAGTTGTTACTTGGCTTATAGGTAATATGAAAGGAAGGAGTTTTCTCTTTTCTGAACGGTGATCGATACCACTGCTCCTTGCCATTCTTTTTGATGTAGGCAGGAGTATAACCGAGCCTTGATAGCACCTCAGGCATATCCAGTCGTTTGGCTTGTTCTGGACTCATGATTTTATTCCCCCTCCTCCGATTATGGACAGTTTTTTTCTTTTTTCACTAGAAATTTTCATGCTGTCGGATTTGATGCACCGTTTTTCTTTTCAAAATAGCCCAGTGTTTCTCCAAAAGACAGTAATCGCTTCATCAGCTTCTCGTCTTCCTGTATTTTCTTATTATTATATATCTGTTTCGTATTAGTGTCGGACATTAATGGCACATCTGAGTTTGTGCGGCTTTCGGTTGATTTTGGAGTTTTGGGAGTTTTGTTTTTCTTTTGAAAGCGCGTGAAGCGGATCGCTCCGAAGTTGAGCCAGATTTTGATACCTGTGTAGAGACCAGAGCGTCCTTTGGTTTTGGAGTAAGAGAGATAGCCTTCTTCCATCGCATCTTTTAGATAGCGAAAAACCTGTCTTCGAGAACGGCTAAGGTGTTTGGCAATAATGCCAGTGGTTGTTTCTATTGAAGCCCCCTGCCCTGCCCATCCTGCGATAAGTGTCAGCATTAATCGGGTCATTGGCATCAAGCGTGGATTTTTGACGAAGCACTGTTTGATGGGTTTGACGAAGGTGTCTTTGTCTATTGGAGCGCGAAGTGATTTTCGGTTTGGCTGCGTGATGATTTTTGGTTTTGGTGCATGAGGCAAATAAGATTGGATGGAGGGAATGGTGGCAAGGGAACGGAATGTTCCTGCCTTTTTTAGAGGATTGGATAGCATGTAGTTGATCAGCGATTGACCAAAGCTGAAATGAACACAAAAAAAAGCACATCAAAAAAGACGCAAAAAGGCATCGTAAGTCTGCATTTTAGACTTGCCGTCCGATTCGTTTTAGGGTAGGCTTTGGATATTGAATTAACAAAGCACCCGCTTTTGATGAAGAACCGCAGCGCCAACTGCGGTTTTTT
>JBCDFY010000244.1:0-10738 GCA_039176995.1 Bacteroidota bacterium | reverse complement strand
GCAAACTGGTGGTTTCAGCCACTCACCCACGTCACCGAAATAGATTTTCAGGGTCGATAAATATCGCGTCCTTTAAACGGGATGCAAAGATATTTAAGCTTTCTATAAATATCAAGTGAAAAGAAGGATAAGTTTGAAAAAAGTGAAAAATCATTTCTCGTTAAGACTCATCTTGACTTTTTTCTCTAGTTCTGAAACGGTATCATTATATAAGGTATCCGTTTCCATCAAGTCTTGAACGGTACGACACGAATAGATGACGGTGCTATGGTCGCGACCACCAAAGTTTTCGCCGATGGTCTTCAAAGATTTATCCGTTAGCTTCTTCGCCAAGTACATAGACAGTTGTCGAGCAATAACAACTTGACGTTTTCTAGTCTTTCCCGCCAAACGGTCAACGGGTACGTCGAAATGATTCGCAACTAATTCTTGAATGAATTCGACCGTAATTTCTTTATTGATTTGCTTGACGAAACTTTTGATGACTTCTTTTGCCAAGTCTAAATTGATTTCTCTGCGATTTAAAGAAGACTGTGCAATCAAAGAAATCAGTACACCTTCTAATTCGCGAATATTGTTTTGGATGTTATAGCAGATAAATTCTGTAACATCTTTTGGTAATTCTACGCCTTCTTTCGACATCTTATTTTCAAAGATAGCGATGCGCGTTTCCAAATCGGGTGCTTGTAAATCTGCAGAAAGTCCCCATTTGAATCGAGAGATCAGGCGATCTTCAATGCCCTGCATATCTTTTGGCGGTCGGTCAGAAGTTAATACAACCTGTTTGCCGTTTTGATGTAAACGATTAAAGATATTAAAGAATATTTCTTGCGTTTTGTGTTTGTTTTCAAGGAACTGAATGTCATCGACAATTAACACGTCAATTTGCTGGTAGAAATTGACAAAGTCGTTAACGGCATTGTTTTTAATGGAGTGAATAATTTGATTGCCAAATTCTGCACAAGAAACATATAGCACGGATTTATCCTTGAAGGTTTTTAGTACTCGATTTCCTATGGCATGAGCCAAGTGCGTTTTTCCTAATCCCACATCTCCAAAAATGACTAAAGGATTAAAGGCTGTTCCTCCTGGTTTTTTTGCAATGGCGATTCCTGCATTCCTTGCCAAACGATTACAATCGCCTTCGATGAACTGCTCAAAAGTATACTCTTCATTAAGTTGAGGATCAACCTTTACTTTCTTGATGCCTGGAATAACGAAAGGGTTCTTGATCACATCTGTATCAACACTTCCAGGACGGTAGCCATTTGTTTTTTCACCGTTGGTTCCACTTGAAGCAGAACGATATTTTCCGTTTCCATTTGATGAGGCAGATGGTTTAGTCTGGTGCATCAATATTTGGTATTCCAACTTGGCGTGCTCTCCCAATTCTTTACAAATCGTACGTTTTAATACGTCCACATAGTGTTCTTCTAGCCATTCGTAAAAAAACTTATTGGGAACTTGAATAGTAAGTGCATTCGATTCCAAACGGATAGGTTTGATGGGTTCAAACCAAGTCTTGAAGCTGTGTTGAGGTATATTTTTTCGTATGTTTTGGAGACAACTGTCCCACACCTGCATATAATCTTTTAACATTCCTCAGGAGTTGCAAAGGTCATTAAATAAATAGAGTCTTAGTTCACCTGTCCATAAAATTGAGCAATTGGTATTGTCTATACTACTCAGATAAAATGAGTATGCCGACTAAGTAGTTTTGAGAAGAGTAGAGTAATGAAAAACGACTATTATCTTATTTACTAAAGCCGGGCTACAAAGTTGCAATATTTTTTCGGATTTCGCGACATATTTTTTCATTTCTTTTGATGAATATAATTTGTCAATTCTTTGCTTACAACTTTGATTAGCTATGCCCTAGAGGAGATAATGAGTTACAGTAGTTGTTTTGTAACTATTTGATTATTAATCATTTGAATTTAATATTTCTTTTGCTTGATTCCTTTTCAACCTTTTATAACAGAAAAAAAATATGTGTTATACCACGATTAAACGGGAATACTTTAAATGCTTTTACACGCTCACTCGAAGCCACAGGAACTAAAGAAATGTCAGTGAGTAATCAACCGATTTGCAGGATTGATGTGGAAAAGGTAATAGTTATTAACATTGTTTGCGAGGTTGCGTGTATATATTACTAGGTGCTTTCAATAAGGGAAATTCCAATAAAATATCTATTCAAGAAATTCTAAATTAACATTTGGCTGTTAGTTTAACTTGGGGTAAATGTGATGTTAAGCAAAGATGAAGTGTCTAAACATTCAAAATACACATAAGAAATATACGTATTGAGTATCCTTTTGATTAGCAAGTACTTAAACAAAAACTAGGAAAGAGGAGATCAAAACAACAATTGTGTTTCTTTTCTAATTGCAGATTGTACTTTTGAATTGATATTTACTTCTTTGTCATCAATATATTTAAACAATTCTTCTGCCAATTCTTGTGCATTTCCGGTCGACTCGACTCTTTCTGACATTGCAGAAATTATATTCATGGTCTCTGCTCTGGCGAATTGAAGGATTTTCCAAAGCTGCTCGGATACATAGATTTGTTGTGAAGTATTGTGTTCAAACTCTTGTTGAATAGCAATGAGCATTGCAGCTTTTAGATCAGTGTTGGACATTTCTCCTGTTCGGAGTCGCAATATTAAATTGGGGATGGAAATTCTCTCGCAAAGCAGTGCCAAACGTTCGTAGGCTTGTAGGCGAATATTCAAACTCCCGTCTTTTTCACTTCGTTTATATTCTAATTGACGCAATTGGTACTGTTTGTTTAGGTACTGTTTAAGTAATGCTTGCACCGTTAAGAAAACAATTACTGCAGGAACACTAACTTTTATAATCTCTAGTATAGCGATCAGCCATTCGGACATAAATTCTAAGTTTTATTTAAAAGTGTCGCAAATCTAGCCGATATTTGAAATTAAACCAACAACAATCTCAAATGTCATGTGTTTTTCAACTGAAAATTAGCTAGAGGAATAGTCTCAAACACTTTCAAACAACCATCAAGCAAAATCAAACCTTTTTAATTAATAATTTTATGGCAACTACAACAATGCAACCATTGATTTTGACAGAAGGTGCAATCAAGCAACTGAAGCGAATTGCAGCGGAGCAAAATATTTCAGCAGATCATGGACTGAGAGTAGGTGTAAAAGGTGGTGGATGTTCTGGTTTCTCTTATATACTCGGTTTCGATATACAGAAGGAAAACGACCAATCTTTTGAGATCGGAGGCATTAAAGTATTGATGCAAAAAGCTCACGCGATGTACCTGATGGGTATGGAGATTGATTGGGTAGAAGGTTTACAGAATCGAGGTTTTTCTTTTAACAACCCTAATGCGACGGATACTTGTGGTTGCGGGACTTCTTTTGCGGCGTAGGTGTAGAGAAGATAAACTATTAAGGCACTACGAATAATGATAGATAATTTAACTAATAATCAACAAGTTAAATTTCCATTAATTTTTTATTTATTCTTTCTGCGTCTTATTGATTATGATAAAAAAGTGTAAATAAAAAGGTCAATCAAAACAGCACTTGATTGACCTTTTCCATTGTCCTATTTCGCAACGAAGCGATCTCACAGTAAAACGGTCTCGCTTCTCACCTCTGAAAAAGACTACATATTCGAAATCACTTCTGTTCCAAATTCAGAACATTTCAATAGAGTTGCGTTCTCCATCAAACGCTCAAAGTCATAAGTTACGCGCTTACCTTCGATTGATTTTTCAATTCCTTGAACGATCAAATCTGCAGCTTCTGCCCAACCCATGTAGCGCAACATCATTTCACCAGAAAGAATCACAGAACTTGGATTCACTTTATCCAAACCTGTATATTTTGGTGCCGTTCCGTGCGTCGCTTCAAACAATGCAATCCCCGTTTCATAATTAATATTTGCCCCTGGTGCTATACCGATCCCTCCAACTTGCGCTGCTAAAGCATCAGAAACATAATCGCCATTTAAATTCAAAGTAGCGATCACATCGTATTCCGCTGGGCGTGTCAAAATTTGCTGTAAGAACGCATCCGCAATCACATCTTTCACCAACAATGCACCACCGTCAATCGCTTTTTTCTGCGCGGCATTCGCTGCGTCTTTTCCTTCCTCAGAAGCAATGCGATCATACTGTGCCCAAGTAAATACTTTGTCTCCAAATTCACGCTCCGCCAATTCATAACCCCACTGCTTGAATTTACCTTCCGTGAACTTCATGATATTTCCTTTATGCACCAAAGTCAAAGAAGATTTTCCTTCTTCAAGTGCATACTTAATCGCAGAACGAACCAAGCGCTCTGTACCTTCCACTGAAACGGGCTTCACACCCAAAGAGACCGAATCAGGGAAACGAATTTGAGTAACCCCCATTTCATCAATCAAGAATTTTTTCAATTTCTCAACTGAATCCGTTCCATTCAAATATTCAATTCCTGCGTAAATATCTTCTGTGTTTTCGCGGAAAATCACCATATCTACTTTACCTGGATCTTTCACTGGCGAAGGAACTCCGCTGAACCATCTTACTGGACGAACACAAGCAAACAAATCTAATTTTTGGCGCAATGCCACATTCAATGAGCGAATACCACCACCAACTGGAGTGGTTAGCGGTCCTTTGATGGCCACTAAATATTCTTGAATCGCATCCAAAGTTTCTTGTGGCAACCATTCGCCCGTCTGATCGAAGGCTTTCTGCCCCGTCAAAACTTCTTTCCATTCGATTTTGCGCTCACCGCCATATGCCTTTTCTACTGCTGCATCGAATACACGAACTGCAGCTGCCCAAATATCTGGGCCAATGCCATCGCCTTCAATAAAAGGGATGATTGGGTTATTGGGAACATTTAACACGCCATTTTGGATACTGATTTTTTCTCCGCTCATATTGGTGAATTTTACTATTTAATTGTTTTGAATTAAGTAGACGCAACTCTTGAAAATAAGTTCGGTTTTAGGGCAAAATTTCCGTAGTTGCCTTTACTTTTGACTAGGATTTACAAAAATCGCACAAAAGTAAGAAAATAAGGTTAAGTCTTTGCAATTTGCATCCAAACTCTTATCAAATATGCGACAAACAATTATCATTATAATTTTAGCACTTTGCTTTGCCTGTAACACTAACAAAAAAACAAACTTAAGCAATATGAAATGTGAAAATACTGGAGTCGTCAAAGATCACTCAGGCTTAGATGGCTGTAAATATTTAATCGAGCTCAAGAATGGTGAAAAATTACAACCTATTGAAGTCATTGATAATTTTCAATGGCAGGATGGTCAGCAGATCAATTTCAGCTACGAAGAAGTACCTGAAGCAATGACGACTTGTATGGCAGGAAAAGTAGTACGGGTGACTTGTGTGGAATTAATCGGGAAGTGAATTTATACTATATTGGAGAGAGGATTTGCCGAGTATGTAGCATCGCGGAGACACTCCGCGACGGTCGAATTGCTGAGCAGAAAATGCGGTATTAAGAAGGGCGAAAAATATATAAGTCGCAGGAATTGAGGGCTTCTATCTCAGTTAAAACCCTCAATTTTTCAAACATAATTCGCCAAAAACCAAGGATCATTTTTGATAGCATTCACTGATTCCTCTAGTGACAAACTTTCATGCGTAAACAAGTCTTCCCATTTTCCAGTATGTCTAAAATAAGCCAAGTTGAACTGTTCGTTTCCAACGTACTTCATTCTTGCAACCCCCACATCAAATTCTTCTACCATGGAATCAGGTGGTGTTTTCAGTTTTTCATAGACGTAGTAAAAGCCCCGATACCATTTTCCAAAGAAAGAAACGCCTTGGTTAATTGGTTTTGATTCATCGTAGGGCAATAAAGCTGCCGTTGCTTCTTCTAAGACAGGTCTTAGTGCTTCTTCCACTTTTCGCTTCAATTCATCAGAAGGTTTTTGTGCTTTTGGAGTACTTGGATACCAACCGTATTTTGCCATGGTGTTGTTGTTTTGTTGGGCTAAATTAATGATTCTAGAGGAAAGATGATAGTTCAATCATTACGATGATTACTCAGAAGAATTTGTAACACGCGTCACAGACGCGAAAGTTAAGACGTTTCGATTTATAAAATCTCACGCATATGCTATGTGAATAGGGAATATCTTGAATATGCTGCGCGAACGGTTTCCTCTACCCCTTGAAAATACCAATATTCGAATGATTTCATCATAGTTTCATCCCATCCAACCTAAAAATCTCATACTGCTCAATCAATTGAGTTAAGGCTTTTCCATAGTTGGCATAGTCAGAATAATTTAAACTCTCCAAACCTGCTGCCCAGCTTTTGTAATCTTTTCCATAGCGCAACAAGCTGCGATATTTTGAATTTTCATGAACGATCATTTGGCTGTGCGCACGCCAGCTTTCCCAGGCTGAGCCAAAGCTTTCGCTGTTAAAAATCTTTCCAAAATGGTTGTTGGTTTGTTGAGTCAAACTCGCTTGTCCAGCTTGACTTTCTAGTAGACCTTGCGCCATTTTGATGCTTGCAGGAATGCCAAATTTTTGTTGTTCCATAATCGCAACTTTGGCAAAACGCTTAATATATGCCTCCACTTGAGTGCGTTCTAATTGAGGCATAGGAAGTCCTACGGCAGAGATTTCGGTGGTCGAAGAAGAAGTGCTTAGCCAGGGAATGGAAGGTGCAAGGCTCATTTGTTCCGCATTGGAAGCAGTTGGTATTGCCGATGAAGAAGCAGATGGAGCTTTCATGCGAATCTGGAACTGAAAATCTTTTTTTACGAAAATAAAAACTGCAAAGGCAATAACAGTCAATTGGAACCAAGAGATTTTGTATTGATGAAATGCACCAAAAGTCAAGCGATGGAAACAAAACTGTGCAACAGTCATCAACTTCCTAAAATGCTGCAATAATTTTCTGAATAGCAACTGAAAAGTCAAATGGTCAAGAATGGTGTATTCTACTTCTTTTTGTAGGGATTGGTGGTGGTGGTAAGTTCCTCTTCTCATTTTTTAAAACATTTGTTGATGCAAAATTAAAACAAATAGTTTTATAAACAAAATGTTTTGAAACAATTTTATTTTGTAAGCAGAAGAGGGATAGGTTTTGGAGAGGTGAAAAAGTTAAGAGATCGATTTTAATTTAAATATTTCCATTACCATTGTAAGAAATACACAATAGATAAAGATATTAATTCGATTTACAGACTTGTAATTAAACTTATAGGAATGCTATGAGAAATAAACTCTTAAAAGAAGTCCATCAGTTATTCAATTTTGGCATTGCGCTTTTTTCTGTTGTAATGTTAGTCGTTGGAGTGTTTACCTTATACTACATTTATCAAAGACGTGAAATCTTGGAGACAGATTACCTATTCTTAACACTTTCCTTCTTTTGCTTCTTATATTTGCTTTCCAGAAGAAAATCAGTTTTTAAGTTTTAATATTGATAAACACGATGAAACAACTCAACACCTTACTCCTCCTTTTCTGTATTTGCTCATTTGGGATTGCCCAAAAAAACATCTTACTTCCCGAACGCCTACAATTCGAACTCGATCTTCCCTACGATAAAAATATTCCTTCACCTAAGGATTTTTTAGGTTATGAATTGGGAGAAGCCATGACCTTATATACCCAAACTGCAAACTATTTTGAGCAATTAGATCAAGCTTCCGACCGCATCAAAGTATCGAATTATGGCGAAACTTATGAGGGACGTCCTTTGATTTATGCGGTGATTACTTCCACTAAGAATCATGCAAAATTAGAAGAAATTCGACAGAATAATCTGGCATTAGCGGCAGGCAAAGAAATGGCGAATCAAGAATTGACCAATCGAGTGGATAAACAACCGATTGTGGTTTCTTTTAGTTACAATATTCATGGCAATGAAGCCTCTTGTACAGAAGCGGCGATGCAAGTGGCGTATCGTCTAGCAGCGGCGACCGATCAAGCTACCGAAGATTTGTTGGACAATGTGGTATTTGTCATGTTCCCTTGCCTCAACCCAGATGGGCGAGATCGCTATATTTATTGGTATAAATCTATGCGTCGAGATTTGGCGGCGATTTCACCTGCGGATTTAGATCATCACGCACCTTGGCCAAACGGACGTACCAATCACTATTGGTTTGACTTGAATCGTGATTGGATTTGGGGCGTGCATCCTGAGTCGCGCGGACACACCAAAATCTACCAAGAATGGATGCCGCAACTCCATACCGACTATCACGAAATGGGCTATAACAGCAACTATTTCACGATGCCTGGAACTACGCCGCGTAATCTACTTCTGCCTGACCGCTACGAAGCCCTTTCCGATACCATTGGAAAAGCCAATATCGCCGCTTTCGATGAACTCCAAATGAACTATTTCACTCGCGAAGCTTTCGATTTTTTCTATCCAGGTTATGGTTCTAGTTATCCGAGTATTTTGGGGGCAATCGGTATGTTGGTAGAGCAAGGTGGCATTGGTGGTGGACGTGCAATTGAGACCAACGATGGTTATGTATTGACACTCCGTCAACGCGTTTTCGATCATTATTTGACTTCCATAGCGACATTGAAAAAAGCAGTAGAGAACAAGCAAGAATTCATGCGCTATACTTATGAGGCTTTGCTTCCTGAGAATAGCAAATCCAAAACAAAAGCCTATATCTTAGCCAATAACACTTCGGATTACACACAAGATGTACTGAAAATGTTGCGTCGCCAAAATGTAGAGATTCAACAAGCCAGTGAAGTTTTTACAATCACAGATGCGCGAAGTTTTAAGGATAATAAGCCTCAAAGGAAACGTTTTGAAAAGGGAACTTACATCATTTCTACCGACCAATCACGTCATCTATTTCTAAATAGTATAATGAGCAGAAATATGGAAATTGAGGACTCCGTGATGTATGATATGTCAACTTGGTCTGCGCCGTTGGCTTATAATTTGGAAAGCTATTACACAGAGCAGACTATTAGTGTGAAGACAACTTTGGTGAAGGAAATTGACGCCTTACCAAAAGGACTAAAGAGCGTCAAAAATCCATACGCTTATGTGATTGATTGGAATCAAAGGTACGCGCCACGCGCCTTATCTATACTTTGGGAGAAAGGCTATCAAGTGCGAGCAGCTATGAAAGATTTCAGGGATGGAAAACTGAACTTTTCTAAAGGAAGTTTAACCATTTTGGCGGGAAGAAACAGGGAAAAGGCAACAGATATGGAAAAAGATATGCAGGAAATTGCGGAGCAAGCAGAAGTCGTAATTCATGGCTTGGCAACGGGACGTATGAGCAGCGGAATTGACTTAGCTTCCAATCGCAATCGTCCGATCAAGCAGCCCAAAGTTGCTTTGTTAGTTGAGCCACCTTTCAATACTTACACTTGCGGACAATTGTATTTCCTTTTTGATCAAGAAACGCGTTTGCCAGTAGATCGCATTAGAACGTCGATGCTATTGCAAACTGCTATTCCAAAGCTAGGTAGTCGCTATGGCTATACCGATTTGAACGATTATGATGTCTTAATTCTAGCAGGCGGTAGAGGTGGATTAAATCAAATTTTCAAAAAAGAGCAGTTAGAAGAAATTGAGGCTTGGATAAGAGCAGGTGGAACACTTATCGCTACGGAAAGTGCCGCTTCTTTCTTCAGCAAAGCCAATTGGAAAGCCTCTTTTGCAGTACCAGTTTCCTTGAATCGCGATACTTCAGATACAGCGAAATACTTGGCTTTTGAAGATCGCCAAGATTACTATGGAAAGAAAAACGTGCCAGGTTCTGCACTCCTAAGCCATATTGACGTTTCCAATCCTCTAGCATTCGGTGTAAAAAAAGAAGCCTATTCTTTGAAATTTGGAAACACTGCTTTTGAGCCGAACACCAGCTTGCAAACGGTTGGGTACTATCACAAAAATCCGGAAGAACTCTTGGTGGCAGGTTATGCTTCTAAAGAAAATCTGGAAAAACTAGCAGGCAATGTCTTTGCCGCAACTCAATCGATTGGTCGAGGTAAAGTAGTTTATCTTTTGGACAATACGCAGTATCGAATGTTTTGGATGGGTACGGCAAGGATGATGCAAAACGCGGTGTTGTTTTCGGGGATGTAAAGATAATGGAAGCGGTCGTTTTTGAAGGCGGTCCCTTTTGTGTTATATAGCTGTTAATTACCGTTAATTTTCACTATTTCAGTGTAGAGATAATTCTTACTTCGGACTATTTTTAACTTCAGATTTAGCTGATCTGCCTAAATATGGCTTAGGTAATTCATCGCATCTATCAAATTAATTGATGTGTAATTCTCTGAATAATCTTTACAACTACTTTGGGAAAGTGCTATTGAAACCTGAACAGCTAATAATATAGTTATGAAATATTTTTCATACAGTTGCTAACAGTCTGCGTGAATTGCGTGGACTTGCGTCGGTCAGAAGTACAGATTCTTCTGATCGTATGCCAAAATACAGTACGCTCATCCTACTGCTAAGATAAGCGTACTGATTATGTCCTAGGACGCGGAAAAATGCTCGTCTAGGATGAACCGAATCGAACGTTACATAATAAAGGTGCTGGCCCAATTTGGGTTTAAAGTTGCGATTTATATCTCAAAATATCAGTAGTAATCAAAGAGTGATAATTGGCGTATTTTGGATTGAGAACGGCATCGAGCCGTTTTCAATCCATCAAAAAATTCTTTTGGAGCGAACAAAAATCAGCTTTTGGCTGATTTTTGTTCGCTCCTGAAAGAATTTTTC
>JBCDFY010000243.1:0-10752 GCA_039176995.1 Bacteroidota bacterium | reverse complement strand
TTACTACAAATCTTAATACACTGTAAACTAAGTTTCTTTAAATTCTGAGAAGCGAGAAAAGCATTAGCTTTTCGAGCTTAAAAAACACTCACCGCCGTCTTCGACGGCGGCGGAAAGGGTGTTGAGGAAGAAAAACGGTTTTGTCAAAACCGTTTTTCTTCCTCAAACTCCTCTGTTTAACAATTGCATAAAACTTACGTTACACTGTACTTAAAATTCCTTAGCAGAAAGTCTTTTCACCTTTGAAAAAAGACTTTCTGCGAATTTTGGAAACGAAATCCTTCATTCTTAATTTGTGTCCACTTTTGAAAAATGCGATTTGTCTAACACGAGAGAGGTGTCTATTTCCGCAAAAGAAATAGTCAACGACTTAATAATAGGTTGGCAATTTTATGGCTCTTGGATATAGCATTCAGTGTAAACGGTAATGGCTTGAGATATATTGTAAAAAAGTATAACCTTTTAAATCCCTGATATTGGTTAGGCATTATTTAAGGCATTTACCAAACCTTAGGAATCAGACGCCACCGAACTTGTTTCTTGTATTTTTGATAGACCAATTGTTTGGATAACAGTTGTTCTTCTGCTAGAATTCTACCTATCAAACTTGGAAGAAATAGAAGAAAAATAAAACCTGCAAGCCAAGGCTTTTCACTAGCTATCAAACAACTCAGCATCATGATAGATTCTCCGAAATAAGCTGGGTGGCGAACAAACCGGAATGGTCCGTTGCACACAATGTTTCGGGTGTAAGGGAGTATGGAGAAATTTCGACCAAGGAAGAGGAAAGACCATGAAGTTAATAGACAACCTACGATGAATAGTGCATTCAAATGAAACTCCCACAGTTCAAAAGGCTTTGCTAACTTGAACAAAATCCCTCCACAAAAAAGAGAAGGAAGTGCAACCAAAAGGAAATTAAACTTAGCAGCTTCTCGAATCCTTCGTCTGAAAATGATGAGTCCTCCGATGAGTAAATTGAGAGAACTCACCGCTATTCTCACAGGAGGAATATCCACCAATTGCTCATACGACTGTATGCCTGCAAAACTCCAATAGATGAAACTGGCACCCAACAAAAAATTGAATACCAATTCTCCATCTAAACTTTTCGAGGAAATCTTAAAAGATCGAATCAAAATTGTATCAAATTAGCAGAACTCTTCTAGTAAATCCAAAATCCCCAATTGAACATTGCGCTCAGCAGGTTAATCAGCACTAAGATTCCGATGTAAATTGCCCAACTTGGGACACCCGAACCTCCTTCTTCTGCTTGACTGGCTTGTAATCGTTCTTGATTAGCGACGTATTGATCTCGAACGGCAAGGTAAGCGTTGGTTGCCATGGTATTAGCTTCTTCTTTTGGAATTCCATTGGTGATTAAAACATCGGTTATATCTGCTTTGGTTCTTCCTTGGAGAAACATAGCTTTGGCCGCTTCAAATAATTGGTTGTTATCCATAATGTTGTTTGTTTACAGTGGTAGAAAAGGGAGAAGAGATGAGCTTGGTTTTCATTTGCTTCTGTCCTTAGTCTGAATAGATTTTACCCTACAAAGCTAAGGGAATCCATTCAAAATAGCAATAGACCCTCATTTTTATGGTACGATTTACTCTTTCACAAATTTGAAAGATATCATATTCTTACTATTTCTCACACTAAGAAAATACAGTCCACGATTCAAGTTGCCAACGAAAATCCTATTGGTTCTTAAATTATTCAAAACCTGCTTACCATGAATGTCGTAAATGTTGATGATCGTTTGATTAGTAATGTTGCTAACATTTAGATATTCCAAAACTGGATTAGGATAAATCTGGATTTCAACATTTTCAATCTGATTTTCAAGGGCAGAGGTGATGCATTCCTTTTGAAACTGACTCAAAAAATCCCAAACCACTTCTGTGGCATCGAAATCTTGAGTCGCTCGATCTCGACTGAGTGGACTAACTCCAGAAGTGCCTGGCCACTTATGTCCTCCATCATCCGCTAACCACATTTCTTGGTAGTTATTTTGCTCACAATCGCTCCACTTATAAACCTTCGTACCGTTGGACATTATAGTGCTATCAATCGTAGTGTTGCAGTTCTTTTTCATTGCCCAAGCCCTCATGACAGAGTCGACTGGAGGATAGTAAAATTGAAGCAAAGGATTATCCGAATAACCACCGTAGAATAGCGCAGATTCATCAGGTGCTGCATGAAGATGTAAGATGGGAACGGCGGTGCAATTGGGTTCACAAACATCTATAATCATACTAGAAGCTACAGGCGCGATTGCCGCAATTTTATCTGAAAGTTTGCACGCTAAGGCATAGCTCATCATTGCTCCACTCGAAAAACCAGTTGCGTAAACACGATTAATATCAACGCTATAATTGGAGCTTAATTCATCAATCAAAGTCTCGAAAAACAGAATGTCATCAACATCATTATTGAATGCCCAGCCACAACAACTTCCTGTATTCCAGCTTCTTGTAGTGCCAATAGCTTGTGGATAGACCACTATGAAACCTTCTTGATCTGCTTTATCAGAAAAATTAGTCTCTTCTTCCATTCTTTCGCTAGTACCAAATCCTCCATGCAAGGCGAATAACAAAGGATAGGATTTTTCCGAAGAATAATTGGTAGGTAAGTGCAGACGATAATCGCGTAAAGTATCTACCTGAATGGTGAAGTCTTGTGCGCTTAATTTGACAGGATAGACAAAAATCGCTATCAGCGGTAGCAGGATAATTAGTTTTCTCATTTCTGTTTTATTATCCTTGTTTGACTGCGGATTGGCTTGTTGGTTTAACCGCGAAGACTCGTTCAATAATGATGAATCATCAAGAGTTGTCCTCTGCATACTATTTTTCCATTTTAGCTATATCAATAATTTGGAAGAGCTTAACATTTTCACAACTTTTTCCTGTTATTTTCTTCTTATATTTAGTGAAAAAAATAATGAAGAGAATCACCTACTTATGTTGCCTTTCCTTATTCTTTTTGTTGCAATCCTGCGATTTGCAAAGAGCTTTGGATGATTTTGAACTACAATATATCGGAGATTGGAGTTCTGACAAATTCTATCTAGAGATTGCTGCGAATGGAAGAGGCTATTTAGAACGGAGAGGATTGTTTGGTTTTGATGGCGTAGAAGGACGTGTCAATATCACAGATAATCGAATTAAATTTCGGTCAGATGAGCGCGACAGAAATTTTCGTATTGATGAATCGCCTTATCGGGAAGCAGGAGAGATTGTTATGATTTTAGATGGAAAGACCTTTTACAAACACTGATAGATAGTACAAACAGCCTAGTGGTTGTTAAATCTCCAAGATTTTTTCAAATCTTGGAGATTTCGAGCAAAGATCGGACCAGGCTATCTAAATTTATGCAATCAAATTCCCCTCTTCATCCCACTGTGCTACCGTCTCGCGCGTATCGTGATTGATGCACTTAGCCAACCATTCTTCATCCAGTGCCACATCGTGTTCTGCCATCACTTCTTCTGGTACACCATCCCAAAGGTTAGGTATATTTCCTTTATAACCGAGCGTTTCTATACCCATTTTGGTCGTGTAGAAACCAGTGAGTGTCAAATTGCGCATCAAATCGAAGAACTTGATGCCTTGCGTCATATGTGGTAGTTCTTCTGCTTGATCTGGCCAAGCAATTTCTTCTACCACTGCAAGTTGCTCTGCTTCGTTGCAGCTTTTGAAGGATTTATTGAATCGCCGATTGGTCTCGTGGTCGAGCCACATAATGCCACCTCGTAAGGGTAATTGGTGGTTGGGCATATCTTTGGCGATGAACTCAATAAAAATTGGTACTTCCGCTTCGGTCGCAGAACCTGATAGTTCATCTTTAGGCAAAATAATATCGCAGAGTATCGCCACCGTTGCCAATTCATGTTCCGTGAAGAAAGTTTCATTCATCAAAGCCTGATCTCGCGCCTTTTCCTTGGGCGTTCGACCATACAATCCTTCTACTATATCCGTCTCCACGTTAGCTTCTTCAATTTTTTCAGGTTCTGTTTTACACCCTACCATACCGCCGGCTACTGCTCCACCTGCAACTGTTCCTACGAGTAGCGTTTTTAGTGTTTCTCTTCTTTTCATTTTATTAGGTATTTGGTAGTAAGTATCAGGTAGTAAGTGTGATTCAAAGGCTTATATACTTACTACCTAGTACTTAATACTTACTAAATATTCATTTTTTTCAATTCCTGCGCGATGTAATCTGACGTTCGCCAAGCTAAAGCTAGGATTGTCCAAGTTGGATTTTTATCCGCTTGCGAAACGAAAGTCCCACCATCGGTCACGAATACATTTTTGCAATCGTGTAATTGCTGGAAAGCATTAGTCGCCGATTTTTTTGGGTTGTCGCCCATACGAACCGTTCCCACTTCATGGATAATTTCTCCTGGTTTGTTCAAACCGTAATCTTGCTCTTTACCAGGACGTTCACCAAAGACAGTTGCCCCCATTTGATCGAAAATTTCCTCAAACGTTTGGTGCATATGTTGCGCTTGCTTGTACTCATGGTCAGACCAAGTATAGTTGAACCGCAAGACTGGAATTCCCCATTCATCCACTACATTAGGATCAATTTCGCAATAGTTATCTGCTCTCGCGATGCATTCTCCACGACCTGAAACGCCCATCGTTGCGCCGTAGAATTTGCGGACATCTCTTTTTAGCTGCGTACCGTATCCTCCTACACGTTCGCCGATGTATTCATTTAAATAATTCGCACCGAAGCCAAAACCATAGGCAGGCATCCCCAAGCCACCCCACACTTCGATGTGATAGCCACGAGGAAAGTCTAATTTTCGATTATCCAACCACCAAGGTGAATAGACGTGCATTCCTCCTACACCATCTTCGTTGTAAAGCTTGCGGTTCATTAGTTCAGGCACGAATGCCATGCGGTAACTTCCAGTCGAATCGTGCAAATATTTGCCAACGACATCGCTGCTATTTCCTAGTCCATTTGGATGTTGCGGACTCTTTGAATTGAGTAAAATACGAGAGGATTCGCAAGCAGAAGCTGCCAAAACAATGACTTTTCCCTTGATTTGATACTCTTGGCGATCTTCTTTATTCACGTAAGAAACAGCAATCGCTTTTCCTTCCTTGTCCGTGATTACTTCTCTCGCCATAGAGTTGACAAATAGATCAATTTGTCCACCCGCTTTTTGTGCTGGGAAAATTAAGCAAGAACCCGAAGAAAAGTCACCATAAACAGAGCAAGTACGACTACATTGTCCACAATAGAAACAAACCCCTCTATCTTCGTTGATCTTTTTCGTCAAAATAGACAAGCGCGAAGGCATCACTTTCACTCCTGCTTTTCTAGCAGCTTTCACGTAATACAACTCATGCAAACGCGGCTTTGGAGGTGGTAAGAAAAAACCATCTGGCTCATTTTTCATACCTTCCTTGGTGCCAAATACACCAATCAATTTGTCCACTTTATCGTAGTAAGGTTTGACATCTTCGTAACCAATGGGCCAGTTTTCGCCTAAGCCATCTACATCTTTGTGCTTAAAATCAGTTGGTCCGAAACGCAGAGAAATGCGTCCCCAATGGTTGGTTCGCCCACCGAGCATTCGAGAGCGAAACCAGCGAAATTTGGAAGTGGGTGTATTGGTGTAAGGCTCACCTTCTATCTCCCAACCACCATAGGCCATATCATAATCGCCAAAAGCGCGCGTGCTTCCTGCACCTCTACGCGGTGATTCCCAAGACCATTTCAGTTGCGTTTTTGTTGTAGGATCTTTGGGATCGAAAAAAGGCCCTGCTTCTATGATGGCAACATTGAGTCCCTGCTCGGAGAGTACTTTTGCCGTCATTCCACCTCCTGCACCAGAACCTACTACGACTGCATCATATACTTTCGATTGTTCTTTTATTTGCATTTGTTTTTTTTTACGTAATTTGATAGAAAGGTACTAGAATTGGGGAAACAGTGCGAGTGTGCTCGTACACACTTGTATTTTTGACCAAAACCTCAATGATGTAAATATATATTAAATCTATAAGTATTTAAGGAATTAGAGGGAATGGAGAGAAGGATTTACAGAAAAGTGAAGCGAGACATAGCATTTTTATGTAGATCACTAAGCCGACTTATTGACTCACATAGTTTTTATCAAAAATTATTTCATAAGATGATCTATTTGCTCTAGCAGCCAATTTTTTTCAGTGAGTACGGCGACAGTTTCTATTTTACTTTTCAGTTCTTTTAGGGTACGAGTATCGTAAATATTGATTGTATTAAGTTGGCGAGTGAATTTGATGATGTTATTATAACTTTCGCGATGATAGCCTATTACCTCTTTCCTTTTGATAAAAACTTCCATTGCTTTTAGGTGTGCTTCTAGCACTTCGTTTTCTCCTAACTCATAAAAAATTTTCATTTGTAGGACTTTGGAAGCAAAGTTCAGAATAACATTTTTAAAGTTGTATTGCTGTAGGTAAACCAATGCTGCACGATATTCTTTTTTTGCATAAGCAATAGAAGCCAAATTGATGTGATATGTACTTTCATAATACTGCTTTTCTAAATTACTTTTAAAGTCTTCTACAAATTGTTGTATCCATTCTAACTCTCCACATCTAATTCCAATTTTTACGATATTGCTGTAAGTAAAACGAGACAAAATCCCTTTTTCAATGAGATAAGCATTTCTCAACCCATGCTGATAAAGACTCAAAGCAGTACGCAGATAAGAAGAATTATGCTCATTTATTTGCCTGACACAATAGTTGATCAGCATCAAGTGTATGTCTCGTAGTTCTTTTGCTGGAAATAAATCTGAATACTGGTAGAATTGGTTTTGAAGCTGTTCAAAATAAATATCGTCTTCCGTATTGGTTAAGGAAAGATAGACATAATAATAAATACCAATTGCAGGAATTTCGTATAATTTCTGTTCCTCAATATAAGGAATTAGCCATTCCATAAGCTGATCTTTGAATCTATATTTATAGATCGATCGATGAGAAAGAGACTGGCAACTTTGGCGCAACTTCATGGCGATAAAAGTAAAATCCAAAGTCTCGACAATTCTTTGAAATTCATGCTCTCCAGAAGGGTTTTGTACAGAAGAAAACTCAAATCTTTTTTCTAATAGCTGATAATGTTCCCAGAAAAAATCCGCATTTCGTCTAGTATTTTGCTCTAGGTCTTTTTGTGCACCCTCCAGGTTTTTTAGTGCATATTGCGATAAATCTAATTGCTGGAAAATCTCAATTTTTTGCAAAGCACTAGAGATATTTTCCTCTTGCTTATAATGACTCTCGTGCACTAAGAAGCGCTCCAAGTGCTTGTACAAATAACTCAACAACAGCCTCAAATCCTGAGATTTGTAAACCTTTCGAGAAGTGATTTTATGATGTAGCTGTACCGCATCTATTGCTTTTGAGCGAGTGGTAATCAACTGCTGATATAGAATAATCAAGTCCTCTCTCTTATTGAAGTAAGGTGATTCTAAAAACTGTTGAAAGCGGTTCAACTCTGTTTTAGAACATTTTTTCAGAACTTTATAAACTTTACTAGATTCTACTTTCAATCTACAAATTTTTTTTTAACTATTTGACAATCATTTAATAATATAAAAAAATTGATCTACAAATATAATATTCTGTAGTTGCCAAAGTGATTTTAGTGGTACATTTTTGCATCAACAATTTATAAATTAAGAAATTCCCTGAACTTATGACAAGAGCAATACCTACATTAGTATTTTTTCTTTTTGCCTTCAAATTCTTAATAGCACAAAACTGTTCAAGAGATACCACTCCACCATTGGCTTATTGCAAGGCAAACTTATCCTTTGAAGCAGGATTCACCATCACTACTGATTTGGTCGATGCTGGAAGTTTTGATAATTGTACACCAGAGGACGAACTCATTTTTACCTTTTGTGAAGGTCACTGCACACCTAAGACGACGGAAGTTTTTTACCTCCCTGGCACTTACACCTTTACGCTATTTGTGAGAGATAAAAGCGGTAATACGTCAAGCTGTGAGCAAGAAATTACCATTGTCTCCAATTGTGAAGAGGATAGCCTACCTCCATTTATAAGTAATATGACTTCGTCTAATTTGACAGCCCGAACGAATAGAACGGTCAGTGCAAAAGAATTAGTTAACGAAGATTTTATCCAAGAAAACTGCACTCCCAAGAGTGAACTGCGTTACTCTTTCTCTCCTAATCCAAATGACGAAGAACGCTCTTATCAAAAAGCAGGTGTCTATCCCATTGAGATATATGTAACAGATGCTAAAGGAAATCAGAGTTCTTTTAACACTAAACTTACCGTCAAACAAGATTGTAATGGTGGAGTTTACGAGCTAATCTGTAAGAATAATGTTCGGAAGTTTGCCAATAAGTTACTTACCCCAGGCATGTTCATAGCGACTACAAATTGTCGAGAGACCATGACAAATCTATTCTTCTCGTCTCATGATAATCAACGCAGTATTACGATCTCGGAACTGGGTGTTCATCCTATTGAAATCACTTCCATACTACCCAACGGGGAGCGATTGGTTCGCACCTCCAATGTAGAAATTTTACTAGAAAATAGATGTGAAGACGATGTAGAAGCTCCAATTTTTGATTGTCAATCAGTTCCTTACCTAAATATCAATGAACCTTTATATATCCTTGAGTTGATATTAGAAGCAGGAGATAATTGCTCAGATAGAAGCGATCTTAGATTTTCCTTCTCTCCCAATGATCCCTCCGATAATTATACACTTTATCAAGAGGCAGGCACTTACGATATTACAATATATGCCTACGATGAAAATGGAAATATAAGCACTTGCCAAACGCAAATTACTGTGGTTGCATCCATTGACTGTGAGGAAGATCAGCTACCTCCAAAACCAATTTATGATGAGGACTTTGTAAGAGAACTAGGAGAATTACTTTTCATAGATAATGTTGTCTTTGGAGGCTATGATAATTGCTCAGATGCTTCCGATATCATTTCTTCTTTTGCAGAAGACCGTTACGTACCAGCTATTCAATTAGATGCGACTGGTGCATTCCCTTACGAAGTTTGGACAATGGATCGAAAGGGAAATACTGCATATCGTGCTAGTCAAGTCTATGTTTATGATTGCAATGATTTGGAAGTTAGTATCTCTGTAGAGATGTTGGAAGAAGGCTTGGGTAGACTTCGAGCCAGTACTAACTTTGAGCAAGATCGACAGATGGAGTATTACTGGAACGATCAATCAGGAACTAATGATCAAAATTTCTTTTTCAGAGAAGCAGGAACTTACACCGTCACTGCGATCAGTCAGTTAGGATGTAAAAGCTCCATCAGTGTGCTAATCGAAGAGGATTTTAGCCACCAAATTGAACAACTTGAAGAATGCGCTATCATGCAAATAGATTTGTCTGCAACGCGTCTTCGTAGATGTTTTGATGACAATATTTACTATATCAATTATGCTAACTACGGTGCAGAAACTGCTGAAAATGCCTACGCAGAAATTCAACTTTCTCCTTTGATTAGTTATGTTAGTAGCAGTCTTCCTGCAGAAGAGTTAGGAGATAATTTATATCGTTTTGATTTGGGAAATGTAGAAGGCGGAAGATCAGGAAATTTTCAAATCCAAGTAGAAGTCAGTTGCGAAGCAAGCCTTGGTCAGACGCATTGTTCTACAGCCAATATATACCCTAATCAACCTTGTAATCCATCTGGCAACTGGTCAGGTGCAGAAGTTAGTTTAGAAGCGAAATGCACGGAAGAAGAAGTTGCTTTCAGCATTACCAATACGGGTACAGGTGACATGAACGAATCGCGTTCTTATATCACTATCGAAGATGTGGTGATGTGGAGTATGGGAGATTTTAAATTGAAAATAGGCGAAAGTCAAGAATTCAGATTGCCAAAAAATGGTTCAACTTATCGCTTACAGGCAGAACAAGTAGAAAATTATCCATTGAAAAGCCAACCCAGCATTGCACTAGAAGGTTGCGGAACGAATGAAAGTGGCACTTTCAGCATGGGTTTCATCAACCAATTTCCACTAGATGAAGATGATCCTTCCATTGCTATAGATTGCCAAGAAAACGTAGGCTCTTTCGATTCTAATGATAAGTCAGCAACTCCACTTGGAATTGGTGTTAATCATATTCTCGCCCAAAATACGGATATTGAATATAAGATTCGCTTTCAAAATACGGGTACAGACACTGCGTTTACCGTGGTTATTTTAGATACGCTTTCACCTTTACTAGATACTGCCTCTATTCAATTGGGAGTAAGTAGCCATCCGTATTCTTATGAGTTACTGAATAGCAGAATCATGAAATTCACATTCCCTAACATTATGCTGCCCGATAGCTCCATTAATATCTTAGCATCAGAAGGCTTTGTACAATTCAGAATTGCGCAACATCCCAATTTGTCAAATGGAAGCCTTGTCCAAAATTCAGCTACGATCTATTTTGACTTTAATGACTCCATTACCACCAATACTTTTCAGCACGTCATTGGCGATGCACTTGGGGAAGTCATCAGCGAAACCCAACAATTTGCCATAGAAAGGCACCCTGTGACCGTTGCTCCTAATCCTTATACCAATCATACAACAATTAGCTTAGCAGGACAACCACAGCACAACTTACAGATAGAGGTTTACGATCAGTTGGGTAGATTGCGCCTAGTAAAACCCATGAAAAATAATCAGGTGACATTAAATGAGGATTTTCTGAACAAAGGTTACTATTTCTTTAG
>JBCDFY010000242.1:0-10837 GCA_039176995.1 Bacteroidota bacterium | reverse complement strand
CAAAAGGAGAAACACAAATTGTTGGTAACTAAAGTAGGTGTGTATCCCAAATTTCACAAATATTAAATTTATCAGAACAGTGATCTACAAGAAAGTACATAATGTGGATTTGGATGGACATAGAGTCCATCCAAATCCATCAGGGTTTACAAGGGTAAAAAAATGGCTGAATAGCCATTTTTTTACCCTTGTAAACCCTGATCAAATCAATCGGGTTCGACGCCCGATTGATTTGAAAAGAGCAAAGAGATAAGTGTATGATCTTATTTATTTTTCAATAAAAGTGCAATTTGGGATACACAAAGGTGTAGTTTAAGATACTTATGGCAGTAGAAAACTGATGCCAAAGCAAAAAAGTGGCTTCGAGGTGAACTTATTCCTACCCTGTGTTTGTTTACATTATTGGAATTACTAACTATGCTCACCTATATTCAAGTAGTCCGCAATAATAATTTATGATATCTCAACTCCTAAACACAACGAAAAATGAAGATTCAAAAGCAACAGCAAAAGATGTTTGCTTTTGATGAGAGGGGAAGATTTAAGTGAAACAAAAAAATGACAAGAAAAAAAAGTAAAATCAAAGGCAAACGCCTTACTGCTAAACAATTACAAACCGAAATTTCTAAACTGTTTAGCCGACATCAAAAGAAACGCTTCAACGCCAAACAAATCATCAAAAAGCTACGCATCGTCAATAACAAAGACTCCGTACAGCACGCCTTGGAGCAACTGGTAGAGCAAAAAAAGCTCCGCCCAATTTCAGAAGGAAAATTCAAGTTTGTTCAGCCCAATTCTAATAGTTTAGACCGCAGTGTAGAAACGGGTAGAGTGGATATGACGCGTACAGGTTCTGCTTACATTATCGTAGATGGTTTGGACGAGGACATTCATGTAGCAGCTCGACGAGTGAACAATGCACTGCACGGCGATACGGTAAAAGTTTCGGTTTGGACACCAAGAGGTAGAAGAAAACCAGAAGGTGAAATCGTTGAGATCATTGAACGTTCGCGCTCGCATTTCATTGGCACATTAAGATTGACGAAGCAGTATGGCATCGTCATTCCCGATATGGAAAATATGCCAATGGATATTTTCATTAACCACGATGATATGAAACACGCGCGAGAAGGTGACAAAGTGGTGGTAGAAGTGACGAAGTGGCCAACGCGGCACAATCATAGTCCAGTTGGCGTGATTCGTTCAGTATTGGGTACAGATGGTGGAAGTGACTTGGAGATGAAGACCATTTTGATCAATAATGGTTTTGAATTGGAATTTCCAGAAGAAGTGATGAAAGAAGCTGAAAAGTTGAACGACCATATTCGCAAAGAAGACTTGGAAGAGCGACGTGATATGCGCGAAGTGCCAACTTTTACGATTGACCCGACAGATGCTAAAGATTTTGATGATGCGCTCTCTTTTCAGTATTTGGAAAATGGCGAGTACGAAGTCGGCGTACACATTGCCGACGTAACGCATTTCATCAAGCCAGAGACTGCTTTAGATCGAGAAGCATTTAGTCGTTCTACTTCAGTTTATCTAGTAGATCGCGTATTGCCGATGTTGCCAGAACAACTCTCTAACAAGCTCTGTTCTTTACGCCCCAATGAAGACAAATTTACCTTTTCTGCTGTCTTCGTCTTCAATAAAAATGATAAAATCATTAAGCGTTGGTTTGGGAAAACCTTGACGCATTCCGACCGCCGATTTACTTATCAAGATGCACAAGAGGTACTGACGACTGGCGAAGGCGACTTTAAAGCGGAGCTAAAAAAACTGAACTTATTGGCGAAAAAAATGCGAAAGCAACGCTTCAAAGAGGGTTCAGTAGATTTCAATGCAGATGAAGTCCGCTTCATTTTGGATGAAGAAGGAACGCCCATAGATG
Source organism: Bacteroidota bacterium (assembly GCA_039176995.1). Taxonomy (GTDB): domain Bacteria; phylum Bacteroidota; class Bacteroidia; order Chitinophagales; family Saprospiraceae; genus JAAUTG01. The sequence goes on along the minus strand of JBCDFY010000242.1, from coordinate 8,946 downwards.
TGTACGTAAAAGAGCGACGCGATACGAATATGCTAATTGAAGAATATATGCTACTTGCCAACAAAGAGGTAGCGACTTATATTTCTAACAAAGGCAAAAGCGGAGAAATTCCTTATGTCTATCGCGTCCACGATCAGCCCGACCCTGATAAAGTAGCGGATTTGGTACGTTTTGCGCAAGAAATGGGTGTCAAGATTCAAGCAGAAACGCCAGAGCAAATTGCAAAGGCTTACAATAAATTAGCTAAGCAAGCAATCAACGATCCCAACCTGAAAATCTTAGAACCGCTCGCCATTCGTACCATGGCAAAAGCGGTGTACAGCAGCGATAATATTGGTCATTATGGTTTAGGGTTTGATAATTATTCGCATTTCACTTCTCCTATCCGTCGTTATTCAGATGTATTGTCGCATCGTATTCTTTATCAAAATTTGGATGGAAGAACCCAACGCGTTAATAAGATTCAATTAGAAGGAAAATGCAAACACATCTCGCAGCAAGAACGCCGTGCTACCGATGCGGAGCGAGAATCCATCAAGTACAAGCAAGTTGAGTTTATGAAAAAACACATCGGCGAAGTATTTGAGGGACAAATTTCGGGCATCATTGATCGCGGTATTTTCGTAGAAACCTTGAAGAGTCGCTGCGAAGGTATGATTACTTTTGATCGTCTTTGGGAGCCTTTTGAATTGGGTAGAGGAAATCTAAGCATCAAAGGAAAACGTTCGGGCGTTGTTTACAAAATGGGCGACGTCGTGAAAGTCGTGATTGTTGGAGCAGATTTGAAAAAGCGGAAAATTGAGATGGATTTGGTGGAGGAGTAAACATTGACTTTTCTCTTGAAATGAACTACTTTTATCAAAAAAAGTATTCTGATTATGGCAGGTTTAGCTATTGAAGAGAGAAATTACTCCATAAAAGAGTATTTAGAGTTAGACAAAGAAGCTAATGAGCGATACGAGTATGAAAATGGTACAATTACTGCTATGAGTGGAGGTATCATTAACCATGGTGTACTCTGTAATAATTCAGGTGCCATATTAAGAGAGATTGTCCAAAAAAAGGGACTCAATTGTACTCCATTTGGCAGCGAAGTAAAAGTTTTTATAGAAAAATCCAGCTCCTTTGTTTATCCTGATGCCATGTTGATTTGCGGAGAAATTGAGACTTCTGAAGAAGATAAAAACGCAGTCATAAATCCCGTTTTGGTTATCGAAGTTTTATCAAAACGTACAGAGCGATACGACAGGAGTAAAAAATTCAGAAAATACTGTTCTTTACCTTCTTTCCGAGAATATATTCTAATCGATCAATATCAACCGATTGTAGATGTACTTTACAAAGCTGATCCAACTTTTTGGAAAATGACAGCTACAATCGGACTAGATAAAGAATTATACATCAATACTTTAGACGAAAAAATCAAAATGAAAGAGTTATATCAGTTTGTGCAACGTTTAAAGATTGATGAATGAAATCCCCATATCTGAAAATCAAGGTGCAGGATTAGAATACATCAAATGTACTTCCTCAATTGCTTTCAATACTTCTTCTGAAAGCTGCACTTGATAACTTTCAATATTTTCTTTCAACTGCTCCATATTGGTTGCGCCAATAATATTGCTGGTCAAAAATGGACGCGAATTAATGTATGCCAACGCCATTTGTGTCATGCTCAGTTCATGCTCTTGTGCAATCTTTAAGTATTCTTCCGTTGCTTTATAAGACTGCGTTCCATTGTAGCGTCCCATCTGTTTATAGGTATTCAAACGCGCATCGGAACGTGCTTCTTTAGTATGATATTTCCCAGTCAGCAAACCAAAACCAAGCGGCGAGTAAGCCAGTAAGCCACATTTTTCTCGGATAGCGGCTTCTGCTAAACCGATTTCAAAAGAACGATTGAGTAAGCTGTAAGGATTTTGGATACTGACAGGTCGAGGCAAATTCAATTGATCTGACAAATGCATAAAGCGCATTATTCCCCAAGGCGTTTCATTAGATATTCCAAAATGCCTAATTTTTCCTTGCTTCACTAATCCATCTAAGGTCTCCAAAATCTCTGCAAAATTATCTTCCCATGCTTCATTTTCGGGGTGTTCATATCCTAGTTTTCCAAAGAAATTTGCCTTACGTTCTGGCCAATGTAATTGATACAAATCTATGTAGTCCGTTTGCAAGCGACGCAAACTCCCTTCAATGGCTTCGTGGATGGCTTCCTTTGAAAATCCTAAATTAGGGCGAATGTATTTCAGCCCGCCACTTTGAGATGGACCAGTTACTTTGGTGGCAACAATAATTTTATCTCGATCAGAGCGATCTTTCAACCATGTGCCAATGTATTCTTCGGTTTTTCCGTTGTTTTGCTTGCTGCTTGGCACAGCGTACAACTCTGCCGTATCTATAAAATTGATGCCTTGATCCAGTGCGTAATCCAATTGTTGATGTGCCTCTTGCTCGCTGTTTTGTTCTCCAAAAGTCATCGTGCCGAGGCAAATCAGACTTACTTCTAAGTCGGTATCTCCTAGTTGTCGGTATTGCATGAAATAAAAAAGGTGTTAAAATGAGAAATTGGCAATAAAACAACTTTTTTTTGTAAAAGTTAAGGAGTTTCTTTGCGGCTAAGAATTTGGTGGTAGCATATTTTCTGTGATTGCTATTTATCCTTCTAGTTTTTCATAATTCAGTTCAATATTCTCTCGTAAAGATTTACTCTTTTTGAGTCTTTGAACAGGTCGAAAAATGAGAAGTTGGTTTTCTTGAAACTTCCATGACTTTTTTCTCTGAAAATCAGAAAAACATATTGTATATTTGCACTCCGATTCTAAAAGGGAACACAAGTTATTAAATATGAGTTTCCTTTAAATGATTCCGTAGCTCAGTTGGTAGAGCACTTGACTTTTAATCAAGGGGCCCTGGGTTCGAGCCCCAGCGGAATCACAAAGCGTACTGTATAAATTGTTGAAGATCAAAGGCAAGCGACTAAAGGAAAATTTCCAGCAGTCATTTTAGCAGTCGTTTAAGAAATAATATCAAATTTAAAGATCAGGTACTTGTATCTGATCTTTTTTTGTTTATGGCATTTTCTTGTTTGAATCTGCCATTACAATTCCTCTACAAGATACGAATTTCTTCCCTCTTCAGGAAATATATCTAATATCAACATCTAAAAAAATGCCCCTTTACTCATTTGAGCAAAGGGGCAAGGTTAAGCACTGTCATTGGAGGTGGGGGAAAATCAAGTGCTTATTCTTCTATAAACTGCCTTGAAGATTCATAAAAATATTCAATCGGTTTATCAACAAGAACTGCGATAGATAACAGGGTTATCGCACTTATGCGATTTTCGCCTGTTTCGTATTTTTGAAGTTGCTGGTAGCTAATACCCAAAGCCTTCGCCATCTCATAGCGATCTATATTTGCCATTTCTCGGTATTTTCTAACCTCCCATCCAATAAGAGGTTTAATTCTATTCCGAAAGTCTTTATTTAGATTTTTGACAGAAAGCCGCTCAATCGTCTTTTGTAAATTTCCCATTTTGTAACCCACACTATGTAATTTGATAAATCATGCACTGCATGACTGCAATCCCTATCTACATGATTGAAATGGGAGTGTCAAGAAAAGAAAAATACTTTTGTTTTTTAGACTTGACGATGCGCTTATGAAAAAGGATAAATAGCAGCATGTTTTCATTAGACAAACAACTAAAAGTTGGAAGAAGTGCTTTAGGCTGGGGGCAGCGTGACCTAGCCAAGCGGGCAGGGGTCAGTCCTGATACAATCAGGAATATAGAAGTTGGAAAAGGGCAATCCAAGCAAGAGACAATTGACAAAATTTTAAAGACATTTGAACTGGCAGGTTTTGAAGTTTCTGAAAAAGGTATTCGAGCAGCAAACGCAATAACTTACCTCAAAGGAGGGGAAGGGTTTTGGGGTTTTCTCAATGATGTTTACACAGCAATCATGCAACACGGTACACGAAAAACTCCTGTACAAGTGTTTTTGTCTAATGTCGTTCATCAAAACTGGATTCGATCAATAGGTAAAGAAAAATGGACGATCCACACCCAAAGAATGATAGCCGCAAAAGAGAAAATGGATGTTAAAATCCTTGTCAAAGAGAACGATTGGAATTTTCCTGCACAATCGTATGCTCAATATAAATGGGTTTGTGAAAGTGAATTCAATGATCGCTCTTTTTATTCTTATCACGACAAACTTGCATTTCTAAATTTCAAATCCGAAGACGTAGAAATTACCATCATGCGCCAAGCAGAATTTGCAGAAGGCTATCGAACACTATTTCGCAATACTTGGGAATATGTAGCAAAAACACCTCCAAGTCATGGAGATGAAAGTTGAGTAACACTGATTTTTGGAGTAATCGCTATCAGAAGGAAGGGCAAATTTGGTTAGATCAGCCTAGTTTAACGGCTCTGTTTGTCGAAAAGGTAGCCGACAGAAACTCAGAAATATTGGAAGTAGGTTTTGGCTATGGAAGAGATATAGCCTACCTCTCCCAAAAACGTTATAAAATATCGGGTATTGAACAATCCGAAGTGGGGTATCAAATGGCTCAACAGGAAAATTCAGTTTCCAATTTAATTCAGGGAGACTTCCTCACTACCAATTTCAATCAACAATATGACATTATCTACAGCCACCGAGTAGCACACTTATTTACCGAGGAAGATCAGGTTCAGGATTTCGCTCAAAAGTTAGCATCCACAGTAAAACCTAAAGGGAAAATATTCATTTCAGCGAGAGATGCCAGGGGAATAAAACCCAAGCGCAAAGGGCATCAAGTTAACTTTTGGGATGAAAGTCGTTTTGAAACTGTTTTTGGAAAAGACTTTCTGATAGAGCAATTTATCAAAGGGGAGGAAATGGAATCCAAGACCAATCCTCAATCCACCTATTTTACATTGATGATTGCCGAGAGAAGATTAGGGCAATAAAGCAAGTAGCAAATAAGTCAATTGATCCTATTTTTTCTTTTTTGTGCTTCTTTGAACAACCACTCGCTAAAAGTGCTACAACCACTTACATCCTTTCCGAGACGTTTTTTAAGTAGTTCTAGTATCGTAAAGTGGTTGAGTTCTTCGGCAGTATTTTCAAGCACTCCAATAGCTAAGATCATTTGATTGAGTGATGAATCCAATTGAGCAGTGACGGTTTGATCTGGTGTGGCGTGTATGCTGATATGATGCATTTCATTGGCATCAAGGCTCTGGGCGAGTGCATAGCCTTTTGTGACCATACTTGTAGCATAGTGGTAAATATCCATATCTAAATCAGCGGCACTTGCCTTTAACTTGGCGACCTTAACCAAGATTTAAATAACTGTAAATAAGTCAGTTATCTTAAAGTCATTGTGCAAAAGGTCATCATGCATCATCAAATTATCCAAAGTATGTCTTCCAATTTGATGAAAGATGAGTTGTTTCCTAATTCCTTCAAAGCCCAACCGCTTCAATTTAGGATCGGTTTTCTTGACAATTTGTGTGAAGTATTGAGCATAAACAGATTTGACAAAAGCAAAAGACAACTTCTTCATAAAGCCCAAGCGATTTCTAACGGTGCTTTGCTGTATCTTGAAATTATGCTTAATCAACCGAAATAACAGTTCAATCTTTGTTCTCTCAAACCAATGTCGGCGCAAGGTCATGGCTTTGATATTAAAGTCATTGCTGAAAATAACACTAACTTTTCTCGAGCCATTCAAACGAAATAGCAACAAAGTCACTGCTCTATTCAAGCAATTGAGCGTTGCTCTGACTCGCCAAGTGTACGGCTCATCTGAGTTGGAATTTTGACTATAATGAGCCGCCTCTTTTTGTTTGAATTCTTCTTTCAAATGACCTATTTTTTGCCACTTACCCTTTACACAAACTTTATGGGTAACTTCTGGAACACCAATATAAATCAACTTATTAGCATCACAGTAATTCAATAAGGCTTTGGAACGAAAACCACTGTCTACACTAAAATACAAAGTTGGTAAAGACTGATCCTTACTTCGAGCAATCTTACTTAATTTCTGATAAACTTTACTCAAAACCTGCAAGGCTACCTCCGTATCTTTTTCCGTTTTCTTTCGCAGCCGAAAGTGAAGTGGATAGAAAACCTCACCAATCACCATGCCACATAAAATCACATTAAATCCATATACTGCGCAGCCATATTGACCACTGTAATATTTCCCAAAGTATTTGCCAAATTCCTCATTTTGAAGCCATTGTTTGAATATGCTCCCATCTAAAACTAGAGTAAGTTTCTGTCGAGAATGAGTCGAAGCACTCTGGGATAATCGCTTCTCGAATTCTGTGCTAAACAATTTCCACAACCACTCATTCATCAGTCCTACTAGATAATTACAACTTAGCTTACTCCATATCTTTTGGTAATTATTACTGCTAATTTTATAACTGTCTAGTAGATTTTGAAGCGTATTGATCCCATATAATTCCCCTAGCAATAGCAGTAGCAATACTTTTTTGATTTTATTTCTTGTTCGATCATCTATCCGCCGATTTATCAATTCATTCAATAAAACCGAGGATTGTTCTAGTCGTCCATCACAATACAACGACAACGCTTTTTTAAAAGACTTTCTGTACTTTTGTTCATTACGATATTTTTTGTCGTGCAAAGTTGGACTCTTTTGACCTTTTGCACGACTCTTTTCTCGTAATTATTTGAAAGTAAATGCCTTATACCCTTTTTACTGTCGCCAATTTAACTGATCTAATTCTTCATCTGTCAAATCCACATCAAGCAGATACTCTTTTTCTTTTTTCATCAGGGCTATCTCAATTTGCTGAACTTGGAAGCTTAGTGTATTTATTGAGCAGCCGATGATGTCCATTCATAGCTTCCTCCCAAGTACAATAACGATCAATTTCTATTCTATTACACAAACTCTTCTCGAAGACAATAGTCTCAAAAAGAACAGGATCGCCTTCATCTTGATGATTAAGGTCAATACCTAAAAAAATAGTCAAAATCGTATAGTTTTTGATTCTTATACTCTTAACTACTAGACTTGACTCCTTCAACCATTCTGCGAATTTTAGAGAATCCTGACAACGGACTGGTTCTTTATCTTTTAGAATGTAATACATGAGCAACATTCTAACATATTCATTCTTGGAGACAAGAAATTATCATTGGTGAGTTGATGTTAGATATGTATTAACGCTTCGCTTGTCATAAGAAACATTATCACATTTTTTGCTATGAAGTGATTTAAAGCTTGATGAGGTCTTTTTGATGATAAAATTGAAAATATCGTTCAAATCCTTTCCAGAAGTCTGCTCCATTATCAAAATCCTTATTAAAAATCATTCATTCTTCGTTTCCTCAAATATTCTTCTAGAACTGTTCCATAATTTATCTTTCACCTCATATCTGAACGAAGGATTCATTTCTTTCTTTAATTTCACTCCTTTTGTTCCAAAGACTTCATAAAACTCAACAACATCTACAACATAAAGCTTTGGTCGCAGCTTAAATTCTGCCTTAATATCAATTATATATGGCTCAGAGTTATGTGCAAATCTATACGTCATTGACATAAAGCGATAACCATTTTCCTCTGTCTGCTTGACGAATGAATTATGCCTTAAATTGTCACCATCTAAAACAGCTTGGCTGATTCCCACGAGATCGTTTGTAGAAGCATCTTGAATTTCGTCCTCTCCTCTTCTTAAAGTGAGTTTGCGAACCTCTAATAAATTCCATTCTCCTTGGATGCCATCATTGGCTAGATTATCAAAAAATACTATTGTTTGGGGAGTGGTAAGATCATCATGATCTAAAGAGACAATATTTCCTCGTTTTTTAATAGACTTTTTAATGATCTTTTTGCAAATAGAGTCATCTGTTGCTTTATTACCTACAGTAAGTATTTGGTAATCATTCTCCGCTGTTTTTCTAACGATTAAATCAAAAGTTATAGACTCTTCTTGAAGAAATTCAATTCTTCCTGGCTTTTTACTATTGTAAGTAACTTCACTCTTATATTCTTCAAAATCCGTATTGTTTGTCTTTATGAGTGGGCTAACATCAACATGAGAATCAAACTCATTATTCTGAAAAGCATTTCTTATTGAATCAACTAATCCAGCACCTTCTTTCAAGGAAACAGAAAACCCAGATAATGTTTGAGTACGAGATGTTTTATATGCAACATCCCTTATCTCCTCAATATCGTCATCATCATAGAAAAAATAAGATAATTTATCAGCAAGTTGCTCTCTAGTAGCTTTCGTGATAAAAATACCACGATTATTAGCAAATTCTTCTACGAAGTCTCTTTGAGCAAACTTACCAAGTGTCTGTTCTATATCGTAACGAGCAGGGTATTTGTATCTTTTACGATTATAATTTAGTTCATGTTTTTGATCCATGCTGGCAGGTTTGAGTGTTTATTCATCCGCTTTATAATGACATTTGGAGGCCCTTCTACTTTGAATTCTTTTACTACTTCGGGCTCAATTTTTCTAAACTCATCATCATCTTCGTATAGATAAAGATATAAGTTGTTTTTATTACTAATCATATCAAAATGAAGCAGGGCTTCTCGAAGTCTATAGAAATATTTTAGGCTATCAATTTTACCGTAATAAAACACTATATCTGCGGTCTTTACTTTGCCATCAATTATTTCTTTCGATCTGGCTAGAATAAACTTGGAAAATATGAATTCTACGTTCATTACAGGAATCTCTTGAATGGGAAAGCCTGTTAATGCACTACTTGGATAATGAAAATACATAGTGCAATCAGTTATATCGGACTGATTAGAATTATTCCATTCGTCTATCGCATCAAGAGTAGCAGCTAGCCTTAATATGCTATCGTTATCTAATAGAAAAAGTCTATTTATTGCTGATCCAGTTTGACCTCGGGGAACTTTAACACGAGATAAATATTCTTTAATTTT
>JBCDFY010000241.1:0-10881 GCA_039176995.1 Bacteroidota bacterium | reverse complement strand
TTTTGTTTTTTTTTTGCTTTTTAAACACATTAAATTGGTGCCATGGTTCCTTTTATATCAATTTTGTGGTTGGTTATCTGGCGTGGTACGCTACAAACCGGGTCCGACGCCCAGGCAACTATTGCTCTCCCAAAGCAGGATGCCAAAGCCCTCCCGTCTCTCCCTTAACAGGAATAAATTGTAATTTCGGATTCGACAAAGCCACATCATCCACATTTTCGCCTTTTAAAAATCGAATGATTGTTGGGTTGGCTTTTGGATGTCTTAGGGTTTGCTCATGTCCTGCATTGTTCACGATGATATGACTGCTATTAGAAAAGCCCCAGCGTACTTCTTCTGCTTGATGCGGTGGCGTATTGAAATCCAAAGTGCCACTCATGAATAAGGTACGGACATTGGTGATAAGTGGTTGTCGAAACTCATCGCCCAAGTCAACCTTTTTCCAATCTTCGCCCATTCCAAAATTCAAAATGTAGCTATCAAAGTAACTCGTTTTTTCCTCTGCTTTAATTTGTTGCAAGCGACTGGCAGTAGCACCAGAAGCAGCATCCATAGTCGCAGCCATTCCTGATGTTCCATAAAAATTGCGAATACGTTTTTGGACGAACCAAGTTAGGATAGAATAATCGCCTTGATCTATGGTGTAAAGCAAGCGCGGAAAAATAGGAAGATCGCTTGCATCGCCTATATCAAAGCGCATCAGCATATTCAATCCAAATGCGCCTATTTCGACTTTTATGGGAAGTTGCAATGGATTTTTGACTTTAACTTCTATAGGATTTTTTTCTAATTTTTGGATGACTCTTTCGTACAGGGCAAGCAAATCTGGAACATCTTTATTCACATTTTCATCAGCATTCGATAAGAGTGCCAATCTTCTAAAATGTGTATCCATCACAGAAGGTAATTTGTAGGTATGATTCAAGCCTTCTACGCCTATTAGCACTGCATTTTCAACTGTTTCTTCATGATATTTGATATAAGTTTGTCCTAAATGAGTACCATAGCTAAAGCCCATAATAGAAATCTTATCATAGCCCAAAGCTTGTCGCAATTCATTGAAATCATTTGCATTTTCTACACTTGTGTAGCCTTCTAAATCTACCCCCCTTTTCTCATAAGCTGCTAACGCCTTTTCATTAATTGCTTTACTGTGTTTCTCAGCATTTTCTCTATTGACCAGCACATCTTTTGGTAATCCTTTTTTCCAGATATAAAGTGTTCGATCAGATCCCTTCCCTGTTCCACGTTGGTCTACTAAAACCACATCTCCTAACTCCAAATAAGGAATCCATCCATCCAAATAATAACCATTTTCTGCCTGCCAAGTACAACTGCTTCCAGGTCCACCTTCCAAATAAAAAAGTGGCTCTTGAGGATTTGGATTAGTACTTTTCAGCTTCACAAATTCAAGGGAAATCGTTGCGGAGTTAGGATTATTACGATTTTCAGGGACTTCAAAAGCTCCTACTTCCGCTTCCACTTCTATTCCAGATCGACTAGTAAAAGTTTTTTCTTTTATGGTAAGACGATTTACAGGATTTGAATTGGCGACGAGTAGATTTGGGGGAAAGCAAAAGCAGCAAAGAAAAAAAATTAGCGATCTCATTTTATCTAGTTTTTATAATTTCTATTTCTAAATAATTGGTGAGATGGAGTTTCCTTGTTTCTGATTACAAGATGAGGGTGTTTTTCAAGCCCATGGAGAAAAGACGACGAGTTGAGGAAAGCGACAAATGGATTTATGAAAAAGAGGGTTGAATGAAATTCAGGTGTCGAAAACTTGAATTCAGGAGTTGAAAACGCTCATTCGGCGAGAAAGGAAAAAAGGTTTGAAAGTTACTGTTAATTTGTATTTTTCTTATTTCAGTAAACAGCCAGTATGATTTTTGAACTATAAAGGAATAAAGGACACAAAAGTTTGATAACTAAAGAATTATTCCTTTAGGATTCATTTGTTTACTTACAGATATTCAATTACTTGTGATTGGTTTAATCCTCCATTGCTTTCTTTCCTGTCTTATTGGTTTAAATAAGTAAGCACTACTATGCAATCCTTGTAAAATGCAAGAGAAATATAACATACTAGATCGTCTAATTCAGAATCGAATACTGCGCCATGTATTGTTTTGGTTTATAGTGTTGATGATTGCTCCACTTACTTCTGAAGGTGGTTTTGAGGATATGAAAACAGCCTTTGTTTTTCGTGCAGTTGGATTGCCTACTAAAATTGCAGCTACCTATTTCATAGTCTATTACCTTATCCCTAATTTCTTTCAAAAGAAGCGATATAGTCTAGCCATTCTTTGGTTCTTTGTTGCTACTTACGTCTTTACCGTTATTTATAGGATAAATAATGTTTACATCGCAGAAAGCATTGTGGGATACACAGATAAGGAATCCATATCCGAAATTTTGACCTCTTTCAATTATACAGTGCTAGGATATTTTTATCGAACCTATGCCTTTACTTGGATTTTCTTGGTGCTAAAAGTCATTAAAGATCAAGCAGTGAAACAGCGAGCAATCGAACGCTTAGAAAAAGAAAAAGCGACTGCTGAACTTAACTTTCTGAAAGCCCAAATCCATCCACATTTTCTCTTCAATACCTTGAATAATTTGTATGCTTTGACTTTAGACAAATCAGATGATGCACCCGAAGTTGTGGCGAAACTCTCTGAAATGTTGGATTATATGCTCTATCAATGCAATGAGCCTAAAGTATTGATAAAGAAAGAGGTAGAATTACTTGAGTACTACATTGATTTAGAAAAATTGCGTTACGGCGATCGTTTACAATTGAGTTTTAAGCATCATATAGATAATACTCATACACAGATTGCGCCTTTGATTCTAATATCTTTAGTCGAAAATTCTTTCAAACATGGTGTGAGTGGTGCACTGCAACAACCTGAAATTCAAATTGATTTAGAAGTGAAAAATCAGATATTGAATATGCGCGTTTTCAATACCAAAGCAGCGAATGCACAACATGATTCAATGAGTTATAAAGAAGGGATTGGGGTGAAAAATATTCAGCGGCAATTGGATTTGGTTTATGCTGAGAGATATGATTGGAAAGTGAAAGAGGGAAGGGAATTTTATGAAGTTAATTTGAGGATCGAGTTGTAAGAAATGTTGGTTCTATCATTTCTAAAACGAAAATTTTTATGCAATAAAAATTTTCGATTTCTATCTCTATCTGGGACGAACCCATTGAAAACAGGGAGAAAAAATTTATTTTCTCTCCCTGTTTTCAACTTTTTCCTAAAAGTTTATTGAAGTTAGACTATTATGAACGAAAAGATCAAATGCCTGGTCGTGGATGATGAACCACTAGCTGCAAGGCTCATCGGAAAACACATCCAACAGATTCTACAATTGGAACTAGTGGCAAGCTGTTGGAACGCTTTGGAAGCCTTTGAAATACTGAAAAGAGAACAAATTGACTTGATCTTTTTGGATATTCAAATGCCTGTTTTGAACGGCATAGAATTTGTCAAATCTTTACCCAATCCACCAAGCGTTATTTTCACCACTGCCTATCGAGATTATGCCGTGGAAAGTTATGAATTAGAAGTGGTAGATTACTTACTCAAGCCGATCACTTTTACTCGTTTTTTCAAATCTATCAATAAATATTTATCGCGTTTGGAGCAAAAACAGTCTCCAGTTTCTGTTCCAGTTGCGAAAAACACATCTCCATCAGAAACCGAAGATTTTATCTACGTCAACACCAATCGCAAATACGTCAAGGTATTGTTCAGAGAAGTGCTCTACATCGAAAGTCTCAAAGATTATGTGCGAATACATACTGAAAATCAGCGAATTACGACTAAAAATAAAATTAGTGAACTTGTAGAAAAGTTACCGAACTATTTCTTGCGCGTACATCGTTCTTTTGTCGTCAATACTCGACAAATTAGTGCTTACACGGTGAATAATATTGAGATTGGAGAAGCAGAAATTCCGATTGGGGGGAGTTATAAGAAGGAGTTGATGGCGTTTTTGAAATCACGTTAATCATTATCTACTTTCTCCCAAATCGCCCTCAACAACTCACCATCTTCCTGATCGTTTGTCAATTGCCAAAACATAATACCACCGAGTCCTTCTTCCATGGCGTATTCCGTTTTCTTCCGAATAGAAACGGGATCGTCGAAAGTGGCGAATTCTTGTAATTGAGCACTGTAAGCATAAGGAGCTTGCGCAATAGAATCTCGATAGAAGACAAAACCATTTTCTTTATTGATACGTTGTTCAAAAATGCGATGAGGAACGAAGGATTTGAATGTGCCAGACTGGTAGAGTCCTTGATTAATGTTTTCTACATTTTCCCAAGTTCGGGCATAAAAAGCAGCACCAATCACAATTTTTTTGGCAGGCACGCCTAGTTCTAAAAGTGCTTGAATTCCTTGGTCGCCTGAACGTGCTTGCTCTTTCGTAGAAAAAAGTGAAGTGTGATGTCCCGTAACTTTACTGTATCCACCGACCAAATCATAGCTCATCAAATTGACATAATCCACTACTGGCATTACTTTTTCCCATTCTATAGAATGATCAAAATATTTCTGAAAACCACCTGCGGCAAAACTCAAAACAGCTTCTTCTCCCATTGTTTGGCGGAGTTTTTTCACTAAATCCGTAAAATTAGCTTTGTCTTCTGCTAAATATTGATGTCCTGGATAGCCTTCAATGCCAGGATATTCCCAATCCAAATCAAGTCCATCGGCATTGTATTCCTTCATTAAGTCTTTCACAGATTGCGCAAAAACTTGTCGCCCTTCCTCTTCCGCAAATACCGCTGAACAAGTTTTACAACCTCCCCAGCCACCAAGCGATAGTAAGACTTTGAGTTGCGGATGTTCTTCCTTCAATGCCACTAAATTGCGAATCGTAAGACTATCTTTTGCATCATCTACTGCCAGTTTTTGACCTTCTAGATGACAAAAGCTATAGATAACGTGCGTCATCTTATCCCAGCGATATTGTTCGAGATTTTGTCCGTTACCTGAGTAATAGGCGATGACTGCAAAGTCTTTCTCTGATGGTTGTTCTGCTCGTTTAGTTTTTGAATTGTTGGAACAACTGAAGCCAAGTAAAGAACAGCATAAAAAGAGAAAATGATACGACTTCATACTTGAGATTTATTTTTATGAATTGTGCAGTTATTAGACTGGGTCGTACATACATCAAATATTGTATAGCACTTACATAGAGCGACTTACTTTGAAATCAGATGGACATCAAGTCCATCCAATTTCTCCCTATGAAATCTTGATCAACTCATGGCGGTTTGATGCCGCCATGAGTTGACAAGAGCAGAGATCAGAATTTTTGTTTCTCCTCATTTTTTATGAGAATACAATTTATTAGGCACACATTAGTCTCTTGGCTTCATCCTCACTCCAAAAACTCCTATCTTTGACCTATCAGTTTCTAAAGCGTCAAAGAGACGTACAAACATAAACAATTAATGAATTTTTCTTCTAGATTGATTGAAGAAGCAGTAGATGCGTTTGCGAGCTTGCCGAGTATTGGAAAGAAAACAGCTTTGCGCTTGGTTTTACACTTGATTAATCAGGACAAAGTAGTTACTCAACAATTTGCAGACGCACTCCAAAAAATGCGGGAACACATCATGCACTGTGAAATTTGCAATAATATTTCGGATGAAAAAAAATGTGCAATTTGTAGTGATTTGCGTCGAGAACGAGGAGCGATTTGTGTGGTGGAAGGCATTCGCGATGTGATGGCAATCGAAGCAACGGGACAGTACCGAGGGTTGTATCATGTGTTGGGTGGCGTCATTTCTCCAATCGAAGGCATTGGTCCGAACGATCTGAATATCGAAGACTTAATTGCAAGGGCGAGTCAAGAAGAAATCAAAGAAATTATTTTAGCAATCAGTCCAACCATTGAAGGAGATACAACAGCGTTTTACATTTCTAAAAAAATGAAAGATTTGCCCGTGAAAATCAGCACGATTGCGCGCGGTATTTCCTTTGGTGGAGAACTGGAATACGCAGATGAACTGACACTTGGGCGTTCAATTATGTCGCGTTTGCCTTATCAATTGAGAGAGTAGGAGAGGGCTAATTTGTTTATTCGTTGATTTGTTTAACTGTTTATTCGATGCGCGAAAAAGAGTCTTATCTTGTTCCTTTACTTCAAAGTCCAGTGCGTCTTTCTGATTACGTAAAAGACATTTTCAAAACGCTTCCTTCGCGAAAAGGTATGAAAAAAGCAATTCGGAAAGGCTTGGTAAAAGTGAATGGTGAAGTTGCGAGTACAGCTTTGTTTATTCATGGCGGAGAAGAAATCGTGTTGTATGAATCAGAAATAGAAGCAAAAAAGCCCATTTTAGAGTTGAAAATCAAGGTGTTATACGAAGACGATCATCTCGCTGTCGTCAATAAACCCGCGGGCATTTTGGTGAGTGGCAACAAATTTCACACTATCGAAAATGCCTTGCCGTTCAATCTACAACCTAGCACTCAAGCAGATGCTTTCCTGCGTCCACAAGCTATCCATCGTTTAGATTATCCAACTTCTGGCGTGCTACTAATCGGCAAAACTCATCAAGCTACTACTGCGCTCAATCAAGCCTTTGAACAGCAAAAAGTCGCTAAAACTTACTACGCTGTCGCTATTGGAGAAATGGAGCTAGCGGGCGTCATCGAAACGCCAGTAGACAGTAGGTTTGCTTACTCCAAATACCAAGTACAACAATCTGTTATCTCTAAAAAATATGGATTTCTCAACTTAGTGAGGCTCTTTCCAAAAACAGGTAGAAGGCATCAATTACGCAAACATTTAGCGGCTATTGAACATCCTATTTTGGGCGATAAATTGTATGGAAAAGAAGGCTCAATTTCCCACGGCAATGGTTTATATTTGCACGCGTTTTCGATTGGCTTTGACCATCCCGTAGTGGGGAAGGAGCTAATTTTTGAGCAACAGTTGCCTAAAAAATTTAAGAAAATATTCGATCTAGATTAGATGGTTTCCAACAGCCCAAACTCAAAAGTCACCCGCACCAAGTGTACAATATTCCGCGCACCTGCATTTAAGTACTCGGTCAAAAATGCCATTTATTTATGTCTGAGCACTTAGTTTACAGTGTACTTAGATTACACTATACTTAGTATCAGTTAAAAAATAAAATCGACTTTCGTGGAGTCGCATCCGAAAAATCTCAGCCTGAGGCAGATACAGTTTTAAAGAGGATTTTTCGGATACTCCCAGAAGTTCTTGCCCTTAAAATCCTCTAGCAGAAAGGTTATTTCCCTTAGTTGACTTTGAATTCTGGATTCGTTATTTGCTCAAAGCACTTTGGTTGGGGTTCAGTATTTGGGTCATTAAAAAAGTTATTTGCTGCTTGCATCGCGCACTGATTACTCCAATTAGTAGTCGGTGTGTGTTTCCAAGCTCTGAAAATCAAATGAAAACTACTTGTTAGATTTTTTTTCATAGTTGCTGCCCACTTTACGGGCGTTTCATTATCATATTCGCCACTGATAAGTAGAACTGGAATGTTACTTTTAATCGCTTGGTTTTCTACTTCAGAAACCTTTTGGACACTCCAAATATCACATATTTCGTGCTCAAAAACAGCTGGTGATAATCCCCTAACTTGCGGATAATTTGTCGTCTCCTGTTCTATTGTATGCTGCGAATTAAATGGATATTCTTCTGCGCACCAAACTGAAAGCCGCATCCCAATGCCAGCACCATTTTCTGATTTTTCAAACAAGTAGGCAAGTTGCTCTTTAACGCTAGTCAAATCACCATTTAGTAATTGATCGATCTCAAATGGAATATTGACCACTTCTCCTGTTGAAGCAGAGGTGAAAACAGTTATTAAATCTTTGCCTCTTAGATAGAATGTTTCTGTCGCTCCATTATTCGGATTTTCTATATCAACTCGAAGTGGATTTTTAGTCTTTTCGGATAAATAGTCAAAAAAACGATTCTTGATGTTGGGAAACGCATCATTGCATGGCTTATCGTCTTCACAGTCAAGTAGTAATTTTTCTACGGAAGCCAGCAAATTTTGAATACTTTCTTCATCATAATTAACTTCTAGGGGAAGAGGAGAATCCATCACTACACTTCTGATGCGGTCGGGATAATCTCGCATTAAGACTTGAGCAATTTTAGTACTGTAAGAAATGGTTAGCAGATTATATTGCTCAATTTCCAAAACATTTACTAAATCGTTAATATCAGCGGCAATTTCATTGGTGTTATAACCATTTAGATCAATTCCTTTTTTCAATAGTCTCGTTCGACAAGATTTTGCTGCTTCCGCAAAAAGCGCATCTTCTTTGATCGCATCGAAATCTGGAAGATTGGACTGATAGATCGCTTTAGACCATTCAGGACAGTCCAAATGAGGCTTCGCGTAGTAGTTTCCACGCTGTTCTATGAGTATAAAATCTCTGTCATCAAGGTATTGGTAATATTTCATGTATTGCGCAGAAGGCATAGTAGTAGAACCTGGACCCCCAACTGTATAGACAATAGGGTCTTTTTGAGGATTTTTGTTTCTACTTTTGAAAATGTAAACTGGAAGGTCTATGGTTTTGCTGTTAGGATTTTTTCTATTCTCTAGCACTTTTAAATAGCCAAAAGTATAGGATTGGTCTTTCCTAATTTTATGAGTCGTTTTCTTAGAACTAGAGAAGGATGGCACAAATGTTTGTGCCACCATCTTTCCAGTTTTACAGCCTACTAAAGTAAGACTGAGTAGAGTAAATACCAAATTGAAATTCATAGTGTTATTCTTCGTCTTTTGTTGCTGTCCAAACTGCTAGAAAATCTCTGCTTACAGAGTGCGTTGTACCATGTAATACACCATCTTCGTAATAAAAAGTAGTGTGATATTCTCCAGAATTGTCACCCGAAACGAGCGCACCATAAATAATGCCCATTTGAGTATTGATATTAGCATTTCTGATCTTCACGCCTTCGCGATAAAATTCACCTTTGAAGGAGTAGTCAGTTACCTTCGTGATTTTCATTTGAGTAAAATTGGCATCAGTCTTGTCCTGTGGACTCATATCTAAAGTCCATTCACCAATTAAGACATTTAAATCCAGCTCTTCCCTGTTTTCTAAATCGCTTGAGAAAGAAGTCATCAAGCCAATTACCAATAAATATATGATCTTCATCATTATTAAGTTTAAGATAACTACTTACCACAGAGTCACAATAGTGGATTTCACATAGTTCACATCAGTTAAATTGAGTACTAAAAGCAGAAAATATTACCTTTCATCAGTCATTCTAGTAATCTGAAATAACTTTTTAGCACTTTAGTAATTTCATGTACTATGTGTCTTATGTGAAAATGCTAAGTGGGCTATGTGGTGAATAATTAAGGTTTAAAAATTTTCTACAAACCTATGTTCTCCAAGAAGATCAATCGTCCCAATTGGCAATTTGAGACCTTTTTTGTGGCAAATGAAGGGCGCATTTTGATAATTGACACCTTTATTTTTCCATTTTCAATTCACTGGGAGAAGTGCCTAAGTGTTTTTTCACAGCACGGTTAAAAGAAGACTTAGAATTGAAGCCAGCATCCATCGCTAAGCTCAATAAAGTGTATTTTGAATTGTCAGCATCTTGCAGCAGCAATTGAATTTCTTTGACTCTGTATTCATTCACAAAATCATTGAATCGCTTATCCAAAATGGTACTCAAGCTTTTGGAAATAAGGTAAGGTTTGAGGTTTAATTGTTCAGCCAAACTCTGGAGCGAAAGTTCTTGATCTCTGTATAATTTATCTTTGGACATTGCATTTTTCAGTTTTTCTGCAATTGCTTTCAGTCGTTCCAATTCTTCCGAAGGAAGAGTACTTTTTACGGAAATCTCAGCTTCGTTTCGTCTTGAAAAACCTTCCAGCCCAATCCAGTAGGTCAAAATAGCAACCCCTATGAAAAATGGATAAAAATAGAATCTAGTGAAGTAAAAGTAAGAGTCTTTGCTCGTAAATTGATGAATCAGTAAATCGCTTAGCAACACGATAAGTACCAAAGAAAAATAAATCAAAAAGGAATTGATAATCCGCTTAATCCATCTGAGTCTAGTCTCTGTGATTTCAAGAGACTTGCTGATAGAATTTAGTAGCTTGCGTGCTTTGTAGGTGTAAAAGATAATCAAAATGCTTGCCACCACATAAATTGTTGAATTATTCATCCAAACAACATAACCGTAGTAGCCTAGCCATGACAAACTCTCCCGAGTGCCGTCCCAATACAAATTTTGAAGCCGAACGAAAATACTGCAAATCACTTGAATGACTACTGGTAAGATGTGAATCCAATCTTTTTGCTTGAATTTGAAATTGGGCTGAATTTGTGCCTTAGTATAAAAATAGAGCAATGCGCCATAAATCCAACTCAAATCTACCGTTACATAATACCAACCATCGTAATAACCCAGACCAAATAGCCTCATTATTTGTACCCAAAGACGATAAGAAAGCAAAAATAAAATGACTGCTAAAATTCGATTGCATACTTTATTGCGAGCAGTTGACTTGAATAAAATAGTACCAAAAATGATACCTTGAATCAATCCAACGGACAATAAAAGTATAATGATGATTTCTTCGATTTCCATGATGGTTCAAATATAAGAGCTAGGGTAAGAATAACGCAATATTATAAAACATTAGTCATGCTCAAGAATTGCTTCATACCTCAGGAGAGAAAGCCATTCATAAGGAAGTCATGAAGAGTTGGTCAATGATTCGGAGAGTTATACGCATCATCATAGATATAAGGTCTTTTTACTGAAACTTAGAAAACCACCTCCTTTGGTGGTGGTCATGTTTTGTTAGCTTTGCGTAAAAGTCAAAGCTATGAGTAAATA
>JBCDFY010000240.1:0-10975 GCA_039176995.1 Bacteroidota bacterium | reverse complement strand
CCTGTATAAACAAAAAACGAAGTATACAAATAATTACAAAAAAGCAATTTCAGGATACAGATCAAGAAGCTATCAAATTACTAACTAAAAGGATTAAATAAATATCATTTTTTAAAACCACTTAACTCTAATTCTTATGCAATCTAATTCAAACTACCTTAGCATTTTTGCTTTAGTAATTAGTGCGTTCATTGCAGGTGCTTTTCTTAGTGGAGAAAGGCTTAGAAAAAAAGATGCGAAAGCTGCCATAAAAGAGATCAAAGAAGAGCAAAATAAGATTCAAAATAGAGTCGATTTATTAAAAAAGAAGGGTCTGGAAGGGGAAGGATTGCTACTTCGTCAAATTGATTCTGCTTATGTAGTCTTGGAGAATATGAGCAGTAAGATTTCCTTTAAAAAAGAAGAAATTGAAAGAAACAGAGCTTTGATAGAAAATATTCGCCACAAAATCAATGCTAGGAAAGCAGTAATAGAAGAGTTAAGTGAAAGAGGATTTGGAGAACGATCAAGCACTAACGATGCTACAAACTAACACAAATTTACAACGACAACCAAAACAATACAAATAATGAAATTTACGATTATCAAAACCATAAGCTTGCTATTTCTTCTTTATTCTGTTATCCATATGAGTTATGGACAAGAGGCGATGCCTAGTATAGAAGAAATGCAAAAAAATCAAAAAATAGATACTTTAGACATCAAATATTATACTGCTGCTAATGCAGATGAAGTAGAGTTCTTAAGTGAAAAAATGAGACTCGATATATATCCTGTGGCGATACTTCATGAGGATTTGTTAGATAACATAGTAGGTCTAAGCAATGATTATGAGGAAATGACTTTAGCGTTTAATAAGCTTGACAAGAAACTAGCCGAAGTAGAAGCTCTACGAGTGAGTCAGATAGCCAAATATGAAGACATTGTTGAGCTAGAACAAAAGCGGGCAGATGCATTTAAGAGATTAAACGAGGAGATGTTAATTGAGCATAAGAATCTAAGTGAGCAATTAGATTTATCGACCAAAGTTACCAATAGAGTATTGCGTGGACGTAATCTAAAGAATATTTCGGTTGGAGCAATTGGAGGTGTGATTGGATTTATCACAGGTATTTTAGTGACATCGGATGCTTTTTGAAAATTAATACAAACGTATATCTAAGCATAACATCAATAATTAAATAAAACTACAGTGGAAATCAAAAATCATCGTCTTTACCAAAACGGTACCCAAGTGCCCTATCAGTTGTCGCCCAATCGCAAAACAAGTCGCCCAAGTTATGACTTCTTAATTGTGCACTACACCGCAGGTCGAAATGCAGAGAGTTCAGTCAATTGGCTTACTAATCCAAATTCTAAAGCCTCAGCTCATTTAAT
The DNA here is from genome assembly GCA_039176995.1 of Bacteroidota bacterium. Lineage (GTDB taxonomy): Bacteria > Bacteroidota > Bacteroidia > Chitinophagales > Saprospiraceae > JAAUTG01. The sequence goes on along the minus strand of JBCDFY010000240.1, from coordinate 9,598 downwards.
CATAGGGCGTGATGGCAGCATTACACAATTAGTACCATTCAATCAAATTGCGTGGCATGCTGGAGAAAGTAGTTGGAATGGAATATCTGGAATCAATAAACATTCAATTGGTATCGAGTTAGATAATGCTGGAAAGATGCAAGCACATGGTGATTTCTGGCTATCGTGGTTTGGGAAATTATATCCAAGTGAGGAAGTCATTGAAGCGAAGCATCGCAATGAAGAAGAAAAAGCTGGATGGCATTTATTTACAGAAGAACAATTAACGGTTGCAAAAGAAGTGGCTGCATTAATTGTGAATAAGTATAATATTCGAGAAGTATTGGGGCATGATGATATCTCACCTTACCGAAAAGTTGACCCAGGTCCTGCTTTCCCTATGTTAAGTTTTCGTTCGAAGGTATTAGGTCGAAAAGAAGATACACCTTTGATCTATAAAACTACCGTAGATTTAAACATCCGAGTAGGTCCTGGTGCACAGTATTCAAAGTTATCAGAGACACCATTACCCCAAAATACACGCGTAGATATACTGAGGATTAATGGTTCTTGGCGTTTTGTAGATGTTTTGGATAATTTGGATGAAAACTTGGGATTGCAAGGATGGGTGCACGGGCGGTATTTAGCTAAAGTGATATAAAGTGTGATCTCTGCTCTGCCTAATCTATCTTTTATTTTAAATAACTAATAATCCATGTCCATCATTTCCATCGCTATCCAAAAAGGCGGTTCTGCCAAAACGACCACTACGATCAATCTAGGTGCTGCCCTTAGAGATCAAGGTCATAAAGTGCTACTCATAGACCTCGATCCACAGTCCAATCTCACACAATCTTTGGGCATAGATCAGGAGGTAGAACGCAGCATATACGACGAACTAAGAGCGGCGAGCATGGGACAAAAAGCAGATTTATCTCGAATTATGAAGACCAGACATCAATTGGATGTGATACCTGCTTCCTTAGAACTAGCAAGTGCAGAACTGGAATTGGTTAGTGTGTTTGGTAGAGAAAATTTGCTGCGCAAAATGTTGAAGCCCTTACAAAAACAATACGACTACATTTTAATTGATTGCCCACCTGCCTTAGCCATGTTGACCGTCAATGCTTTAGTAGCGAGTGATTATGTTTTAATGCCTCTGCAAGCCGAATTTCTACCTCTGAAAGGGGTAAAAAGTTTTATGCAATCCCTAGAAAATTTGAAAGAACAGCTCAATCTGAAATTAGACTTATTGGGTATTGTTCTCACCAAATACGACGAACGCAAAGTAATGAATCGCTCTGTGTTAGAGCAGTTAGAAGACAGCTATAAAGATAAAGTTTTCACGACTAGAATTAGAACCAATATAGCCTTAGCACAAGCACAAGAATATGGATACGACATCTTCAATTTTTTACCCAATTCTAATGGTGCGAAAGATTATTTGAAATTGACCAAAGAAGTATTAAAACGATTAAATTAACGGTATTAGATGTAACATATTAGTAACAAAAATAAATTTCACCTACTATTTCATACCTGATACCTAATACCAAAAATATCATGAAACAAACATCCACAAGACGTTCGCGTCGCCATCGAAATCCACATTCACAGGATCAACAACAAGAACAGCAGCCATTTTTCACTAAGCACCAAGCAAACGCAGATAATCAAAACGCTTTCTTCCAAACTAAACTGACTATCGGGCAACCTGGTGATAAATACGAGCAAGAAGCAGACAGTATGGCAGATGCAGTAGTAAATGGCTCTAATAATGCGCCTGCTGTTCAGAAAAAAGCAAAAGGTATCCAGAAAATGGATAGCAGTAAAATGGAAGAAGATAGAGCCATACAAGAAAAATCTATGATTCAGCGAATGGAAGGTGGCGAGGAAGAAGAGCCTGTACAGATGCAAAGCGCAGAAGAGGAAGAAGCAGTACAAATGATGGAGGAAGAAGAACCGATTCAAAAAATGGAAAGTGAGGAAGAAGAAGCGGTACAGGTGCAAACTGAAGACGAAGAACCTGTGCAGATGATGGAAGGTGAAGAAGAAGAATCTGTTCAAATGCAAAAAGAAGAGGAAGAAGCCGTACAAACTAAGAGTGGTACGGCAAAAAATACAGCTAGTCCACAACTATCTCAACAAATCAAAAATCGTTCGGGTAGCGGAAAAACGATGTCTGAACCTGTGCGTGCAGAGATGGAACAAGCTTTTGGCACAGATTTCAGTGGCGTAAAAATTCATACCGATAGTACTGCGGTGCAAATGAACAAAGAGCTTGGTGCACAAGCCTTTACCCACGGAAAAGATGTATATTTTAATAGTGGAAAATATCATCCTGAAAGTAGTCAAGGAAAACATCTACTGGCGCACGAATTGACGCATGTGGTGCAGCAAGGTAAAGCAAAGTTGAAAGGTGGTAAGTGTGAAAAAAAAAGCCGTATCCATCCAACAGCAACAAAAAATAGCATACAAACCCAAGAATCGGCGATTTCTTATCGGCTTAGTATTGGTTTAGGTCATCCTGGTAGATATGAACGTCAAACTCAAGTTGCTACCAATGAAGATATGCTTACCGCCTACCAAGATTTAGGTACTGCTATGTTTTTTGATGAAACCTATTTCATGCCTGATAGAATGAGTAATGCGCTATACGACAAATGGAATGACTACGAAAGTGATGTGATATACAAAATGGAAAACTGGTACAGTGCATTTGATCCTCAAACCCCCATTCATATAGAGGATATTAGAGCGTTCAGAAATGTGCAAAGAGGTGCTAGCAAAATTGCAAATAAGGCATATAGATATTATCGAGAACAGCAAAGAAATCATCAACGCGCACTTGCCAACGAACAGCGAAAGATAGTACTGGCAGAACAACAAATCAAAAAGGCGTTGCGAGCTAAGTTTTTAAGTGGTGAAAGTGCGGATACAGATATTGGATTTCTATGGGCAATGAGCGATCATCTTTTTACATTAGGTGGAGAGATTTCTAATCTAATGGAACTTGGTTACTACACTAGAATGGCAACAGCATTTGTGCCAGCAGCTATATCTGTGGCAAATACAGCCATAAATTGGAGTCGTGAATCACCATCTACTTTTGGTTCGGGATTAGAAGGTTTAGCTGCCCTGAACAACGTTATCTCTGTAGGAGGATTAGCCAATAGCTTAGTAGTCAATCCTGCTTATATTGTTACTGCCTACATTGGACCAATGTTGAATGCAGTGACGGCAGCGTTGGGTAGATTACAACAACTTCTAATAGAGCGAAACGACGATGCAGTCGAGATAATAGGAAATCCGCTATACGCAGAAGCCGAACCTGGTGGGAGCGCATTATGGAATTATATGGTAGAAACGATGAACGCACAAAGTCCAAGGGAAATTCCTATGCCATCGGGTAGTGTTTATGCGTATTTTGATGGATTTAGAAATTCTTTTGATGAATATGCGCGCTCACAGCAACTTAATTCTAGTAATACGGACGAATATGAAGAGATTCCTACCCAAAGTTCTTGGGTAATCTTATCTGAAATTAATCCTTCACAATTTAAAGGTTGGCTATTTGATCATCGAGATACAGTGTGGACTTTACTGTATGGAAGTCGAAACCCACAAAGTGCACGTACTATTGAGCGTTAGCCTTAGTAGTCAGTCAAGTTAGTAATGTTAAATAGATTGTATGTTTTTTTCACTAATCAAGGCGCAAAATTGGGAATACAATGAGTTATGAAGCGCAATTTTGTAAGGCAGAGTAGCGGAAAAAGTCATACCAAGATTATCCGACCAGATTAGCTTGACTGACTACTTAGTAATACAAAAAGCTTATCATATTGAGAATGATTAGTTGTCATATAATTGAGTAAAATAAATATCCATAAAAACAAATGCAAACATATCTCCTACATCATCTTGCTCAGCTCCTCCAAGATCGCTTACGCATTTTCTTCCAAGAAGAAGATCGAATACCCACTTTTTCTCTCAATGGAGAAGCTGCTTTTCTGAATCGAGCCGTTAATTATGGCAGTATTGGGCTGCCTTATGAACTCTCAAAAGAAGAACAAATCGTACTACTACTCGCTTATGCAAGCCATTTACAGCCTAGTTTCTTGGATCAAATTATCGCAACACATATTCCCAACTCAGGGGACTTTCCTCAATTAGGTGGTACAAAAGGCAAAGAGTATCGCGGCTTTCTGCCGACTGGTCAAACGGCACTTTTTTTATTGGCTGGCGATGATTTGGAGCAACAACTAAAGTATCAATATATCTTCAATGAAGATCATTTTTTTGCTAAAAGACATATTCTTTGGCTGGATGACGTACCAAAAGGAGAACCCCGTATGAGTGGGAAAATCATTCTTTCTCAAGAATACATAGATTTATTGAGTACAGGTAAACTGGCGCGCCCCCGTTTTGGAATGCAGTTTCCTGCACAGTTGTTAGAAACCCAAATGGAGTGGGAAGATTTGGTCCTGAATAGCAATACATTGAAGCAAGTCAAGGAATTGGAAACTTGGGTGAAATACGGCAATCAATTACTAAACGAGTGGGGAATGCGTAAAAGAATCAAACTTGGGTTTAGAGCTTTATTTTACGGCGACCCTGGTACTGGTAAAACCTTAACAGCTAGTTTGTTAGGAAAATATACCAATAAAGATGTGTATCGCATTGATCTTTCAATGGTTGTGTCTAAATTCATAGGAGAAACAGAAAAGAATCTATCCAACTTATTTGCTAAAGCAGAGAACAAAGACTGGATATTGTTTTTTGACGAGGCTGACGCTTTATTTGGAAAGCGCACTAATGTTAAAGACGCACACGATAAATATGCAAACCAAGAAGTGGCTTATCTGCTGCAAAGAGTGGAAGGCTACAATGGTTTGGTCATCTTAGCTTCTAACCGAAAAAATGATATCGATGAAGCTTTTCTCCGTCGCTTCCAATCCATCATCCATTTTCCTTTTCCAAAGGCTGCTGAGCGAAAACGCCTGTGGGAAAATGCTTTTCCCAAGAAAATTAAACTTAAAGTTGAAGCAGATTTTAGTACATTAGCTCAAAAATATGAATTAACAGGTGCAGGTATTATGAATACTACACAATATGCTTGTATGCGTGCTTTGGAGCAAGGCGAACGTATTATAAAATTGTCTTACATCATCAAAGGAATAGAAAAAGAATATCTGAAGGAAGGAAGAATGTTACCTACTTGATCGGTCTCTAAAATTAAACTTTCCTTGTACGCATCGAATGTTTGAAGCAGGATTGAGCTATAAATCAATAGCTTATGGTTCACGCTTGAGGCGGACACGTCTGGCGAAGAAAATAATTGGGATTTTATTGAGATGAACGAGTGATCCTTTAGGTAAATATCCCGTGGATATTTAAGCGAGAGAACCGCTTAGCGGAATATTTTATCAGGAAGTATTAATGCACTAGAAACTAAATATGATAATGGACAAAAGCGTTATTTGAGTTACTGCAATATTACATTGAATCTCTATGATGTAGTGATCAATACTTTGTTAGCGTCAAAAATCGTTACAGAAAGTGCACGATCAAAATCCAATGAAATAATTCTATTGTTACCGTCCATAAGTCTTTAACTTGTATTATATCATAAACATTACAAATCAAGCAGCATAACCGAACTTACTCACAAACACCTACCGCTCCTCAAACTCCCCACCCAGCACCAGCGCAGCGGCAATAATAATCAGATTCTTAATGATGTATTGCCCTTCTAAGGTGAGCAGTAAAATATTGCTGGATTGAAAAGTAACTTCTGGAAGAAAGACCAAGGGCATGAAAGTACCCACCATTTGGATAAACAAAAGTAGTATGGCAATCCTAGTCGTTGGTTTGAAGAGAAAGAAAACACCGATGACGACTTCCCACCAGCCGATAACTGTGAGCCAAGTTTCTGGTGAACCAAACGGTAACCACTGAACCGTAGCTTTCAAGAGTCCTTCCGCAGGAGATAGACCAAGGGGTTTTAGGATGCCGAACCAAATGAAGATCACACCAAAAGCGAGACGAATGGCAGGAGTGCTCAGTAGTCTCATTCTACTGGCAATGAGCTTATCAAATTTAAGGAGGAGTGCTTTCACACGATGGGTGATTTTATGGTTGCGATTTGTTAGTTGTAGCTTCCTGTTGATTCAGGAGTTATATCACTAAATATACAATACCAATTTCCTTTTTGTTTGCTGTGCTGAATGACTAATGTTAGGGCATATTTTTTGTTTTCATCCAATACATCCACCGACCTGCTAATTTTGCTTGCTAAGCTTGATGATATAAAATGAACCGTCATCCAGTCGCTGACTTTTGCAAAATTGCCTATCTTTACCATGCAAACAAATCATAGATTCCAAGACGAACCGCATCCCATTTCAAAATGCTCGCAAGCCATATAATACTATGCAACTCACCAACGAACAACAGCAAATCATACAGTCTTCGGGCAACATCAAAATCAATGCAGTTGCAGGTTCAGGTAAGACGACGACCGTGATGGAATATGCCAAGGCACAAGACCGTCGGAAGCGCATTTTGTATTTAGCGTTCAATCGTTCGGTGAAGCGAGAAGCGAAAGAAAAATTTGCGGCACAAGGACTGCATAATGTTCGAGTAGAGACTGCGCATTCTTTGGCCTATCGGCAAACCGTTAGGAAATATGGCTATAAAGTTCGCTCACAATCTTATAAGTCTTTTGAAGTCGCTAAGTTACTGCAATTACCCAATACAGGACAAAAACACGGGCAGTACATCCTTGCCAATCACGTCAACAAATTCATGAGCTACTTTTGCAATAGTGAAGTGGCAAAGGTGCAATATTTGGATTACGCTTCGACCGTACATGATAAAGAAGCCATAGATTTTGTGTATCAACACTACGACCTCATTGAGCGACAAACGCGTTTGCTATTAGCCAAAATGGATCGCAGAGAAATAGACATCATCCACGATTTTTATTTGAAAAAATATCAATTGGATTACCCTCAATTGCCTTATGATTATATCCTCTTTGATGAAGGACAGGATGCTTCGGCTGCGATGTTGGATGTTTTTCTAAGGCAAAAAGCGACTAAAGTCATCGTCGGGGACACGCATCAGCAAATCTACGCTTGGCGATATGCGATTAACTCCTTGCAAAAAGTAGATTTCAAAGATTATCATCTATCTACTAGTTTTCGCTTCGACCAAAATATTGCGGATTTAGCTAATCAGGTGTTGAATTGGAAACAACAATTGTCCAAAGGGAATATCCAACCAATTATCATCAAAGGCATTGGAAACCATAAGCAAAGCGAGACAAAGGCGATCTTAGGGCGTACCAATTTAGGCTTATTGCTCAAAGCCATAGAATTTGCAGTGGATAAAGCAGAAGTTGATAAAATTTACTTCGAGGGTAACTTCAATTCTTATGCCTATGCCAGCGAAGGCGCATCACTTTATGATGTATTAAATCTCTATACTGGAAAACGACACTTGATTCGCGATGAATTGATCAAAACAATGCGCGATTTGGAGGACTTAGAAGATTATATGACTAAGACCGAAGATTTGCAATTGATGACGATGGTAGAAATCGTGAAAGAATACGGTGAAGAGATTCCTGATATTTTACGAGAAATCAAAGATAAACACGTTACGGAAGAGGAACGCCACGAAGCAGAAATGATTTTTTCGACCGTCCATCGAAGCAAAGGCATGGAGTACGACATTGTGCATTTGGTGAATGATTTTATTCCACGAAAAACCCTAGAAGAAATCGCAGAGAGCCGCCCAAAATCTATTTCCGCCAAATTGCAAGAGGAAATCAATTTGCTCTATGTGGCGATCACTCGTGCAAAGCATAAACTCTATATTCCCGACACCTTACTTCCGCCCGTTTATCCAAATGCTTCCAACATTCAAATTCTGAAGACAAAACAAGAAGAAGTGGAGGCGACAGAAACAGATTGATCCGTCTTTGATTTGGATAATCCTTTCCTCGAAGTAACTGCTACAAATCTTGATGAACGATACACAGAAATTAGGAGGACTCATCGTGATGCCTACAAACCTTGGACAAGAAAGCTCGACCTAGAACTTGCCAAAATGTACACTGATGGACTAAGTATCAAAGATTTGGCGCAGTATTTTGGTAGGACGAAAGGAGCAATTCGTTCGCGTTTGGAAAAGTTGAATATTGAAGGGTAAAATGTCCACACCATGCAAAAATACATCAACCAACTCCTCTCCGACATCGCTGCCAATACGCGTCCCGAAGGCTTTTTCCAAAAAAAGATGACACAAGAAAATGCAGAGGACTACTTTGCGGAAGTAGAGCGATATGTGAATGAAGAACCAACGGAAAGTTTAGGAGACCAAATTGAGATGGACAAAGCAATTTTTCCTGATGCAAGTAGGCTAACAGATACGCAATGCACGCGATTAGTACAGGCATTAGAAAAAATGTATTTTAGCTATGGTGTTGCACTAGATATTCGAGAGGGCATTCCGATTAAGATTGCTTATCAGCATTTCGTGGAGGCTTTGGATAAGAACGTATTTTTAGAGGAATTTGGAACTTGTACGATTGAATATTGCCATTATGATTTTAATGGTCATTGTCCTTTTAAAATGAAGTCTTGTCCTTGCTATCGGGATTGGGAAGTTGAAGTATTGCGTATTAAGGAAAGTGCCAAGCTGGAAAACTTGGAAGAGATGGATGCGCTAGAGGTCTATTGGTACGACTTTTTGAAAAATTATGAGCAATGCAAAATCGCTTTTTCTCAGAGCGAAACCCCTAATAAAGCAAGTGTGCAACGCTTATGGGAACAACTCGAAGCAGCACACCAAGTATTTTGTGATGAAGATGCTAGTGTTCGGTACGGTGCAAAAGAAGAAGACTTACCCAAAGGAGATTATCGAACCCTTTTCGATTGGCTAGAAGTAGGAAAAGTCACTTTTCCCGATCGTGCCACTTTAAACGATTTAGAGTTGTATTTGCTAACAATGGCATTAATACAATTGACGGGAAAAGGTTTGATTATGCTACACATTCTGGATTGGTCAATTGAAAGACAGTACAATGAATTAGTGGCGCACCATAGCCATTGGATGAAAAAGAAAGAACCTTATTTTTCTTTCGTTTGCCAACCTCAAGAGGAAAATCTATACGATAAAGTTCGGGCAGAACCCAGCAAGTTTTATTCAGAATATGAAGATTTTATAGCCAATCCACCTGATGATATAAGAAATATTTTGTGGTTTCATCAGAAAGATGATTCGGAAGAAGATGATCTTCCATTTTAGTAAAATATCTAATGAAAGAACAGAAGGAAACTTGTAAAAGATAACCTGCCCATTTTTAATTTTCTCTCAAACCACTCTACGCTAATTCAAGGATAAATCCTTCCCCATTCTTGAATGGAGTCAAATAATATATAACATAGTCTACATTCTTTCTTCGCGCCTCATATTAGCTTGACCGAATACTTACTTTAGCTTCGTCAAATATTGCTTTACATCCTCTTGCTCAATGACGCCCACCAATTTCCCTTCTGTCAGGATGGGCATAATGGAGTAACCTTCTCGCTGAAAATGAACGAGTGCATCT
>JBCDFY010000239.1:0-11000 GCA_039176995.1 Bacteroidota bacterium | reverse complement strand
GAAAAAGTGGCCAGGCGACGCAGGAATGCAGCGAACGATGGTTCTTTCCAAAACCACTCCAAGTGAGAGACCCAGCCCATCACAAACACAAGGTCGATCGGCCCCTCGCCCAAGGATTGCCATGCAATATTGACGCTGTCGCTTCGGGCGTAACGAATGTTGGCGACCGTTGTCGATCTTGATGCCGGCAAGCGTCTGGTCGTTGTCTGATTTACCACAGCTGATGAGTTTGCACTTTGCTCTGCAATTCCTCTTTTCAAACGCTCTACATTGGTCACGAATAAATCATCGCCTACCAATTGTACTTTATCTCCAACTTTTGCCGTCAAGGCATTCCAACCTGTCCAGTCATCTTCATCCAAACCATCCTCAATAGAGAAAATTGGGTATTTATTGACCCAATCTGACCAGTAATCTACCATCTCACCCGTCGTCAATTTGTCGCCCGTCGAAAAATGCAAGTGGTATACTTTTTCTTCTGCATTATAAAATTCAGAAGCGGCAGCATCCATTGCAATCATCAAATCTTCACCAGGACGATAACCTGCTTTTTCAATTGCCATCAAAACAGTTTCCACTGCTTCTACATTGGATTTCATATTTGGTGCAAAACCTCCTTCATCTCCGACATTGGTAGAATAGCCTTTATCTTTCAACACTTTTTTCAAATGGTGGAAAACTTCCGTTCCCATTCTCAAACCTTCTCTAAAACTCTCCGCACCCACAGGCATAATCATAAACTCCTGAAAGTCGATGCTATTGTCTGCGTGAGAACCACCGTTCAAAATGTTCATCATTGGAACAGGCAAAACGTGTGCATTCACACCTCCCAAATAACGATACAAAGGCTGCATAGATTCTTGCGCCGCAGCTTTCGCCACTGCTAGAGAAACGCCCAAAATCGCATTTGCGCCCAATTTACCTTTATTCTTAGAACCATCCAATTGCAACATCAAATGATCTATCGCAATTTGCTCAAAAACGCTAATGCCGACCAATTCATCGGCAATCGCTTCGTTCACATTTTTCACGGCATTCAATACTCCTTTTCCTAAAAAGCGAGATTTGTCGCCATCGCGCAACTCCACCGCTTCATATTTTCCAGTGGAAGCACCAGAAGGCACTGCCGCACGACCAACTGCTCCATTTTCCGTCAATACTTCTACTTCTACCGTAGGATTTCCTCTTGAATCGAGTATTTCTCTCGCTTGGATGTCTAAAATAATGCTCATTTTTTGAATGCTTATTTCTTGCTTTGATAAATGTGTCTGCTTAATGTGGTTTGATTGAGTTAATGAGCGTACGGCATCGCGGTTACAAACCGCGACGATCATGAGTAATTATGACTTTAGTGTTAGGTAGCTCAAAACAATATAACCATAAAACAATATAGCCCTATTTCTCCGCTTCCATCAATTTCACGAAATCATCGAACAAATATTGTGCATCATGCGGACCAGGCGATGCCTCTGGATGATATTGAACAGAGAACGCAGGTTTTCCTTTTACGCGAATGCCTTCTATTGTATCATCATTTAAGTTGACATGTGTCACTTCTACTCGATCTGCATTGGCTTTGATCGCATCTGGGCTGACCCCGAAACCATGATTTTGACTCGTAATTTCTCCTTTTCCAGTTACCAGATTCTTTACAGGATGGTTGATGCCGCGATGTCCGTGGTGCATTTTGTAAGTTGGAATATCCAAAGTCAACGCTAGAATTTGATGTCCCAAACAAATGCCAAAAACGGGTTTATTTTCTGCTAGAATTGCTTTACCTGTTTCCACGGCATAGTCCATAGCAGAGGGGTCACCAGGTCCATTAGAAAAAAAGTAACCATCTGGATTCCAAGCCTTTAGTTCTTCATAAGAAGTGTTGGCTGGGAAAACTTTAAGGAAACAATCGCGCTGCAAAAAGTTATTTAGGATGTTTTGCTTCGTCCCAAAATCCATGACTGCTACTCGATATTTCGCGCTTGCTTCATCACCTAAAGTGTAAGCCTCTTTAGTTGTTACAGAAGTGGCTAATTCCAAACCATCCATACTTGGCGTACTTGCCAATTTCGCTTTCAGCTGCTCCACATCGTTTTCATCAGAAGAAATGATAGCATTCATCGCTCCTTTGCTTCTAATATGGCGCACCAAAGCACGGGTATCAATGTCCGAAATGGCAACTAAATCTTCTGATTCAAAATAGTCTTGAATGGAACTATCTGCCAAAGGACGAGAATATTCATTGGTGAAGTTTTTGCAGATAAAACCTGCAATTTTGATGCTTTCGGATTCGGTATCGTTGTTTTTCGTACCGTAATTTCCGATGTGTGCGTTGGTGGCGACCAGGATTTGACCGAAGTAAGAAGGGTCAGTAAACACCTCTTGATAGCCCGTCATTCCTGTATTAAAACAAATTTCGCCAGTAGCAGTACCAATTTTTCCAGCCGCTTTGCCATGGAAAAGTGTACCGTCTTCGAGTAATAAAATTGCGGGAGTGTCCTGCATTTCTTGATACGGATTTTAAAATTTTGCGCAAATATAATAGTGCCTCCTCACAAAAACGAATATCTAATTTTAACTTAGCAATAATTATATCCGAAATGTAAGGGCTTAGAAGGAGGTCAGACCATTTTCATCGTCAGAACGTTTATGGCTGTCAGAGAAAAACGATTTGATCTACGATACTTCTCAACTTTTGTGAATTAAATCTAGGGTTAGACAAGAATGTCGCAATTTGGTTCCTAAAACTTCAAATAATTGTATGCAAAAAGGCTAACCTTTCCATATTGTATGATGTTTATTTAAGAATTTACATGAATGTTTTTTCATGTATTCTGTCGAATCCATTATCATTCAAGCATCAAACTTAGCAATGGGAATTTTCAAAAAGGGAACGAAACTGTATAGTATATTCAATCTAAAATGTCCAAGATGCCACGAAGCTGATCTATTTGAAACGGGCAGTTTTAGCTTTCAAAAACCCTTTGATATGCACGAAAAATGCCCAAATTGTGGATACAATAATTTTCCTGAACCCGGCTTTTACTACGGCGCAATGTTCATGTCTTACATCATTTCGGGATGGTTTTGCATTGGTTTTGTTTTGTTCTTCCATTGGGTATTGGATTGGAGTACAGCCGCTTCTTTTGCTTTGCTGATTGGCTTTGGTGCAGTAGTTTTTGTTTGGTTTTTCCGTTTCTCTAGAGCGATTTGGCTGAATATTAACCATCGCCACGATCCAGAGTGGGCGAAAAAGCAACCATAGCACTATTTTAGATTGAAGATAACTTCCTACCTTCGCGTGCTGAATTCGATTAATGTGAATTTGTCCACAAATTTCACACCCCTAAATTTCACATCTCAAGCATGAGTATCAAACAAGAAATAGATAAACGCAGAACTTTTGGAATCATCAGCCACCCTGATGCGGGAAAGACGACTTTGACGGAGAAGTTGCTGCTTTTTGGTGGTGCGATTCAAACCGCAGGTGCAGTAAAATCCAATAAGATCAAGAAAAGCGCGACTTCTGATTTCATGGAAATTGAGAAGCAAAGAGGGATTTCTGTGGCGACTTCTGTGATGGGTTTTGAGTATAGAGATAAGAAGATCAACATCTTAGATACGCCTGGTCACAAAGATTTTGCAGAAGATACCTATCGTACTTTGACGGCAGTGGATAGTGTAATCGTAGTAATTGATGTCGCAAAAGGTGTGGAGGAGCAGACAGAGAAATTGGTGAAAGTTTGCAGAATGCGGAAGACGCCAATCATTGTGTTCATCAATAAATTGGATAGAGAAGGAAAAGATGCTTTCGATTTGTTAGATGAAATTGAGGAAAAATTGGGATTGACGGTTTGTCCATTGAGCTTTCCGATTGGAATGGGTTATCGTTTTCAAGGGGTCTATGATATTTATCGCAAAAGTTTGGTTTTGTTCAAGCCTCATGGAAAACAGGCGGAAGAAGGTGTCGTGAAATTCAATGATTTGGATGATCCTGAACTGGAAAAATATATTGGTGAAGCGGCGGCAGCAGAGTTGCGAGAAGAAGCGACGATGGCAGAAGAAGTCTATCCAGATTTCGATCAAAAAGCCTATCTAAATGGTGAAATTTCACCCGTCTTTTTTGGTAGTGCGATCAATAATTTTGGAGTAAAAGAGATGCTAGATTGCTTTGTCGAAATTGCTCCAACACCACGACCACGAAATACTGAGGAGCGAGAGATTGACCCTTTTGAAGACCAATTTTCGGGTTTTGTATTCAAAATTCACGCGAATATGGATCCAAAACATCGTGACCGCATTGCTTTTTTGCGCGTTTGTTCAGGCAAGTTTGAACGCAATACCAATTACTTGCATGTTCGTCAAGAACGAAAGATGAAATTCTCTAATCCAACGACTTTTATGGCTTCCAAAAAAGAAGTCGTAGATGATGCGTTTCCAGGCGATGTGGTGGGTCTTTATGATAGTGGCAACTTCAAAATCGGCGATACTTTGACGGGCGGTGAAGTGCTCCATTTTAAAGGTATTCCAAGTTTTTCGCCAGAGCAATTTCGCTATGTTATCAATGCTGATCCTATGAAGCAAAAACAGTTGAACAAAGGTTTGACACAGTTGATGGATGAAGGTGTAGCGCAACTATTCATAAAAGAAACTAATCAGCGAAAAATCATAGGAACGGTTGGTGCGCTCCAATTTGATGTTATTCAATATCGCTTGAAACACGAATATGGAGCTTCGGTGACCTACGAGCCTTTGAGTTTACACAAGGCGTGTTGGATTACTTGCGAAAACGAAGTTGCCCTCAAAGAATTCTTGCAACGCCGCAAACCTGATTTAGCGAAAGATAAATATGGCAATTGGGTCTTTTTAGCGCAAAGTGCTTGGACACTGAAAATGGCGCAGGATAATCATCCTGAGGTAAAGTTTCATTTTACGAGTGAATTCTAAATATGGAACCTCAAAAATGTCCACTTTGTCAACGCGAATTAGGAGAAATCAATATCTCCAAGCACCATCTTGTCCCGAAATCCAAAGGTGGCACATTTGGCGAAACGGTTATGCTGCATAATATCTGTCATCAAAAGATTCATTCTGTTTTTTCTGAGAAGGAATTGAAGGAAGACTATTATACTATCGAGCAGCTGCTTGCTCATGAGGAGATTGCTAAATTTGTGAAGTGGGTGAAGAAGCAAGAAATTGGATTTTATGAGCGTAATAAGCGGATGAGGAGGAAGTGATTATGTTTCAAGTCTTCAACCTACTTGTTACCAATGAATCCAAAATGCGTTATGCTATAAATCTTTCAAAAGTATGGGCATAACATTGAAATCAATATTACCTATTCTACTGCTCCTATTTACTTATAGTTGTATCTTAGAAGAAAAAAAACCACTAGAAAAAATACAGTTCAACTTCCCACAATTAGTAAACTCAAAAATTGATACTTCTTTAAGAATCTCAAAACACAAAGCAGATCATGTTTCAGAAATATTTCCATTTTTTATAGGGAAATATAGGTTTTCACAACAAAACATAGATTTAGCAAATAGAGCAGTTGATACCAATATGCTGAAAGATTACACCTATAGTCATGGACTAGATATTTTAGCAGATAGCATTGATATGACTGGCTTGGAACTTCTTGTTGATTATGAAACGAGTGTAGTATATAAGGAAAGATATTCTTGGCGAGACTCTATACTATATGAGTATTACCCAGTTTACTTCGTTAATTCGACTAATACTGATAAATTTTTTCTAGCAAAGGATAGTCATGTCTTTGGTATCCAAGAAGCAAGTAACACAGAACAACGTTCCTATGCAAAGTGGATTCCAATAGAAGGTCTCGGTAGGGATTGGTGCGGAAATGGACATTGGGGTGTAATTATTCATCCTCAAGAATATTTACTGATTCTAATGAAAAAGTACGACGGCAATTTTGAAACAGATTTAAGAGTCCGTTTTAAAGTTGGCGAAAATATTTATGTGAGTAAAGCATTTAAAGGTTCGATCAATGAAAACCAATTTAAGATAAAAGGAAATTTTCATTTAGAAAGTGCATTGAGTGACTCTTATATGTTCGCCATCGAAAATCTGTTTTTCGGTGCTTTTCCTATGATGGAAGAATGAACACTTTCGTTGTAGAAAAGTCAATTAAAAACTCGAAAGCGAGAGAGCCTACGCATTTTTTACACTCTTGGTCATAGACATACTAAGTAGATGAAGAAGCAATAAAATACAAGCACTGACCCTTCGAGCGAAGAATCAGTGTTTGCCAAACAAGTTTGGCGTTTACGAATCTTATCCCTCTGTCTTCAGCTCCCGAATCTTAATATTCTTAAACCAAACCTTATCGCTGTGATCTTGTAGCGAAATATGTCCTTTTTTCGCTGTTCCAAAATCAGGCATATCTTTGAACTTACTATTGGCGATCATTTCTCGCCATTCGTCTGTCCAAAATTCAGTTTCTACGACTTTGCGACCGTTGAGCCAGTGTTCCACTTTGCCATTATTAGCAACGATACGTGCACGATTCCACTGTCCTGCGGGAAGTACAGTTGGATATTTGGTCTCAATTAAATCATATAAATCACCTGCGCGATGCGTCACGATTTTGGCATCTGGATGGCAGGTGTTGTCTAGTACTTGTATCTCTGGACCAGTCAACCAAACGGCATCGTATTTTTCGTCTTCTACGACATAGTACATAATGCCACTATTGCCACAATTTTGGATTTTCCACTCAATGGAAAACTCGAAATTATCATATTCGCCATCTGTCACGATGTCTCCACCGTCTTTGACACTTGGATTAAAATGAAGCGCACCATCTTGCACTTGCCAGCTCTTGCCAATACCTTCTTCTTTGAATTTGTGCCAGCCATCGGTCGTTTTGCCATCGAATAACAGTTTCCAACCTGCTGCTTTTTCGGCATCCGTTAGCGTATTATCGGCTAAGTTTGGTTTCGCTGCTGCTTCGATATTTCCTTTTTCAGTTGGAATACGATTCATCGTGTACCAAGCCTCCGTTGTCCAAATCTCCTGCCCAGTTTCGCTTATCCAATCGCTTGGTAAATCAATATATACCACATGACCAGCTTTCATGCCGTCCAATTCTAGGAAGACTTTTTTGCCATCCTTTGAACGATTGACAGAACGGACATTGAGTTCACTCAAATCTACTTTTGGACCACCATAATTTTCAGTTGGTACATATTTCCACTGTTTCACTTCATAATCAGAAGCGTCCCAACCAAAGCGACTACCTAGTGGTTCGGTAAATTCAATTTCTACGCCATTCGCCTTCGCGCGTACTGCCAACATTTCAAAAGTAGATTGCTCATTGAACTTCAAGCGTTGTAAACCATACCAGTATTTTCCGTTTTGTTGCCAGTTGCCAGAAGAACCAACACCACCAATATACAAAGCGCCATCTGGTCCCCAAACCACGCGATTTACGCCAGCTTCCAGTCCTTGAACAAATCTGAATACTGCGCCTTGATATTCTCCTTCCACTTTTTCTACAAAAACGCGTTTTAATCCACCATGCGTCACTTCGCCGTGAATCATTTGTCCTTTGTAGATTCCTTCATTCAGATAAGAAGGCGTAGTCGGTGAGTTACCAATCTCATCTTGTGGCAACCACACTACTGGTGATTTCATTTCCAAATTTGCTGTGCCTTCAAAATCTACTGCTCTTGAGCCAAAGAAATCACCTTCAGTGATGTGCATGATTTTACTAGACGGCAACCAGTCTCCTTGATTATCAGCAACAAAAATTTCATTATCTGCTCCGATACCGATACCATTTGGCGTACGTAAACCATGCGCAAAATACTCTACACTGCCATCATCTTTCCCAATTTTGATGACCTTCCCGCGACTTTCTACTTGTGGATTCGCGCTTGCACCACCAGGCAAAATAGCAATCGCTAGAGTAGCGTAGAAGTAGCCTTCTTTATAGACTAAGCCGAATGCAAATTCATGGAAATTATTGGAAACGACCCAATCATTGGCTATTGTTTCGTATTCATCAATGATGTCATCTCCATCATTATCAATCAACTTAGTTAATTCTTGCTTTTGCAACACATAAATTTCATCGTCCACTACTTTCAAGCCTAAGGGTTCTGCCAGTCCACTCGCAATCTTCTTAGTCGTAATTGCGCTTGGGTCACAACTATTCACGCCATCCACAATGTAAACGCCACCTTCGGCGTCCCAAGTACTGATGACTAACCTTCCATCTGATAGAAAATCCATACCACCCA
The DNA here is from genome assembly GCA_039176995.1 of Bacteroidota bacterium. GTDB lineage: Bacteria > Bacteroidota > Bacteroidia > Chitinophagales > Saprospiraceae > JAAUTG01. The sequence continues at coordinate 2,736 of JBCDFY010000239.1, read as the reverse complement.
CTTTAGGTGTGAATCCTTCTGGTCGTGCCTGACATAAATCAAAACTCGGATGCACTTCGGTCAAAGGAGCTTTATCGCCTGGAATAATTCTGTCTGCTGCTAAAGAAAGACTTCCTAGTTCTTCCTTGGCTTCGTAAGCAAAAGCAGTAGCAGGCATAGCTTGAAATTCCCCATCGCTGAAAGAACGCCATTCCAAAAGAATTGACCTTCCCCCGCCCTGTTGGAAAAATTCTAACTTGAAGGGATGATAGCCTTTACTTAACGCCAACTCGCCATCTCTAGCTTCTGCACCGTGTAAACCATCGTGGTTAATTATTTCATTGCCATCAATCGTCAAAATTGAACCATCATCACTAGCCAAACGGAACAAATAATTATTGTCTTTGGGAACATTGATATAGCCCTCAAAAATGATCGCAAAATTCTCTTTCAAGCCTACTCGTGAAAAATCTGCATCTTGAATATTGATATTGGGTAGAATTCCTCTAAATAAAGGCTCAATGCTCGTATCAATGTCTGCTACCTTGTTCAAGACTTTGCCATCTTCGTAAACATATACCGTTGCCATTGTTCCAATACCCAACTCTATTTCTAGCTCCGTTGCTGCAATAAGATCTACATCTTCAGGCATCGGTGCATTTTCTGCCGCTATTTGTTCTGCTTCCTCTTTTTCATCTAAAATCATGATGTACTCGACCATCGAACGAATGTCCGTCTCAGGAATATTTGGATGCGCATTCATCACTTGTTCTCCCCAAACACCCGAGCCGCCATTGATGACTTTAGCAGTCAACATCATAACGTTTTCTTCCGTATTTCTGTACTTTTTTGCTACATCTACATATGCAGGACCGATGGTTTTGACGTAAGTGTTATGGCAAGTTTTACAATCATTTCTAGCAATCAATCGAAAACCCAATGGCAGTTCTTCCTCTTCCTCTGATCCTTGAATTTTGTTTGCATTTTCAATCAAAGGCTTTTTAACAAAGAAAGTCGTGAACGCCGTATTCCCATTGTTATTCAAGGTCAGTTCGCCATCCACATCAATTGCCGTCAAGTTCTTGGCTTCGCGCTTTTCTGTATTTTTCACTTCAAAAGCTCCATCCGTTTTGATGTTTTCTTTCACTGCGATAGAACTCACATTCGTCTTCAATACAACCTCCGTCCCAGCAGGTGCATTGCGCACTTCAAATTTGCGCTCAAAACCTACTTGACCTGATTCTTTTTCCTGATATTCAGGCCTTTCGATTACTTCAATTTTGCTACCATCTTCTAGTATGAGTTCATAGCGCAAACTCACTTTTCCTTGCTCAAAACGATGACCCTTGAATTGAATATCGGTAAGCACTTCTGCTCCCTCTTTCATCACTTTCCAAGCCGCTGATTCGTATTTATTTTCAAAATAAGCATCACCCAAAGTACTTGGCTGTGGTCCGTGTGCTGTCGTATAGACTGCGCCATCAAAATTGACGCCGCCTTTCCAAACTTTATAGAGAGAAGCGGTTTCGGTACTGTAAGAAGCCCAAAGATCATCGTGCAAAGCGACGGTGAGCATTCTAGGTTTGCCGTCCATCACGGAGCGAAAAACCCAAGGATCGTGCGGACGTTCTACGGTGGATTTTTCAGTAGTATTACAGTTCCAAGCAAAGAGAACGCTTAGAATCAGGAGTGATTTCCAGTATAATTTCATACGTTTCGTTTTATTTTGGGCTAAGTTAATTATTGTGTTTGAGAGCAATAGACAAAAGCTGCTAAAATGTGCCGTTGAAGAGTTCCCTTGGAAGGCTATAAAGTGAGATAACTATTTTAGCAGGACCTTCAACTATGCTACCGCATAATCACTGAATACTCTAGTAGAAGGTTTCAAGAAACCTAAGACAATTTCTTGATTACTAATTCCTCTTTCATTGAACATTTCTCCTAAATCCCATTCTGTCATATTGCGTTGCACCCATATCTTTTCGTTTATAATATCTAAATGAATAGGGCAATCGTGCACAAATTTTCCATCTTGCCAACCCATCGTTACTACCTGATAACGGTTTCGTTCTTTATCGGCAATTAAAAAATTGGAACCTTCTAAATTGGTATATTCAATTTCTGAATAGGCTTCTAACAACTCTAAAATAGCATTTTGATATTTTGTCATTCTATCCATTTTTTGATTATTTTTTGATCGGCATCATATAATATCAGATGCACATTCTCATCCTCTAAAACACCAGCCACTACTGGCTCATCGCTGAATTCAATGTAGACATCTTCTGGCATTGCTAGATACAATTTTCTATCGTTATCATTTTTAGAAAGTGAAAGAGCTTTTCTGTAAACAATATATTTCCCTACTGCTTCATAAAAAGCTGTAATAAAGGATACATTTCCAAATGTCTTCACTTCGATTGCAATCCTAGTACCATTCTTTTCAGCTCCGATCAATTTTTCTGCACCTAAATCAATATGAACAGGAATTCTTCCTACTTTTAGGTATAAAGGATCTTTTGTAACATCCCAACCTAAAGTCTCTAACGCGTTTCTGACTTCTGAGTGAAATTTATCTCTTGCCATTTACAAAAATAACGATTTTTTCACACAAAAAAATAAAGACCTAACCTTTGTGTTTATAAAAAATTGCACGAGTACCTAAAGCACTTACTATACGCGACTTGTTTTGGAATTGGATGGACATCGAGTCCATCCAATTCCATCAAGGTTTCTTAAGGACAAAAAATGGCTTTT
>JBCDFY010000238.1:0-11042 GCA_039176995.1 Bacteroidota bacterium | reverse complement strand
CTTCACTCTCCAACGAGTAGTACAAAAGGAAAGCATCTTCTACATCGACTTGTTTCTATCAATGATAATATCTCCTTTAGCTATTGCCACCGTTTACAAGAAAAGCGCTGACTTTGACCATTTTCTTGGAGCACTATCTTATATTGTGTATCTGATTCATGCGGGTTTGTACATCCCATATACCTACATACTTGAGAACGTTTCCTCTGAACTTAAAATAATATATTTTTCCTTGTACATAATGTGCTCCATGACTATAAGTATAATTATCTATTATACCATCGACCGATTTTCAGAAATCAAAAGGAGAGACTGGATAGGAAGATTGAAAAAGTTGAACGATGAAAATAGCAATTAACTGTATAAATCTTAACTCCGCAGGAGGACTGAGTGTCGCACTCAATTTTTTGCACCAAATCGTCCAAATGGATTTCAAAGATAGGGTTTTTCATGTTTTTGCTCCTAGTAACGAAGAGTATAAGAAACTCAATCACCCATCTCTTGTAATGCACTATGTCTCCAACGGAATGAGAAAGCATATTGCACGTTTATATACTGACAATTATTGGCTTCCGAAGAAAATTAAGTCGTTAGATGTGGATATTGTCTTTTCGATGGGCAATTTTGGCATTCCAGTCTCAAATATAAAACAAGCTTTGTTGTTTCATTGGCCATACGCGATCTATTTCCAAGAGAAAGAATTGTGGAGGATAATGTCTAAAAGAGATAGATTGAACAGAACTATAAGAAGAAAAGTATTTCAAAATCGGCTCAAGCATATAAATGTCATATTTCCGCAAACAAATGTTGCAGCTAAGAGACTAAAAGAGCATTATCCTGACCTCAATTCTATAATTGCCATTCCCAATGCATATACTGCATCAAAGATCGAGAAAAAGAATACGCAAGACTTTTTTGAACGAAAAGAGGGTAATAAATACCTTCTGTGCTTATCCAGATACTATCCACATAAAAATATAGAAGTATTAGTGGATGTTGCGAAAATTATAAAAGCAAAAAACCTAAACTATAAAATCGTAATTACGATATCGGCGGATCAGCACCATAAAGTAAATTGGATCGAAAAGCAGATTGATCTATTAGGGCTAGAGGATATTTTATTAAACATAGGACAAGTACCCTTCGAACTTGTGCCAAGTCTATACGAAAGTGTCGATGCTTTGATTCTACCTACACTCTTAGAATCCTTCAGTGGTACTTATGTTGATGCTATGTTCTACGGAAAAACAATATTTACCTCCAATAAAGACTTCGCAACAGAAGTTTGTGGCAAAGCTGCTTATTACTTTGATCCTCTTTCAGCTATGAATATTTTAGAGACAGTAAATGTTGCTTACTCCAACAAATTAGAACTAGATCAAAAAATAGCTATTGGTGAAGCTAGAGTTCAAAGTTTCCCTAATTGGAAACAGGTAGCCGAGAAATATTTAGCAGAATTAGAAAATCTATACTATTCTAAATGAACATCCTAAACATAGTAGGTGCACGTCCCAACTTCATGAAAGTTGCTCCACTACATCGTGCTTTTTCTGCACATTCTAAAATCGGATCTAAAATATTGCACACAGGACAGCATTATGATGCTAAGATGAGCGATATCTTCTTCAATCAATTGGGAATGCCCGAGCCAGATTATTATTTAGGTATTGGCGGCGGTTCGCACACTTGGACTACTGCAAACATTATGCTCAAATTTGAGGAGATTTTGAAGAAAGATCGTCCTGATTTGGTATTAGTAGTTGGTGATGTAAACTCTACAGTGGCTTGTACTTTAGTGGCGATTAAAATGGGAATTCCTGTAGCTCATGTAGAAGCGGGTTTGCGCAGTGGTGACCGAACAATGCCCGAAGAGCTGAATCGTTTGATGACCGACAGCGTAGCAGATTATCTATTCGTGACAGAACAGAGCGGTATGATTCATTTAGCGAAAGAAGGCGTTGCAGATGAGAAGATTTTCTTCGTTGGCAATGTAATGATTGATTCCTTGGTACATTTTAGAGCAAAAGCAGCAGAATCTAAGATATTAGAAGAGGTAGGTGTGAATTCTAAAGACTATATCCTAATGACTATGCACCGTCCGCACAATGTGGACAATGAGGAAGGGTTGAAAGATATTCTTCAAATCATCAAAGACGCAACCCGCCACAAAGCAGTCGTTTTTGCCATCCATCCACGTACCACCAACAACATGAAAAAGTTTGGTTTGTACGAAGAGTTGGAAGCGATTAAAGGCTTGACTTTGCTTGGTCCGCAAGGCTACTTAGAGTTCCTAAAATTAATGGACAATGCCGCTTTAATCATCACTGATTCTGGAGGCATACAAGAAGAAACTACTTACCTTCAAGTACCTTGTATGACGTTTAGAGATACGACGGAAAGACCCGTTACTGTTGACATTGGAACGAATTTTTTGATGAAAGATTTGAATCCCGTAAGCGTGCGTTTACAAATGGAAGAAATCCTTTCTGGTAAGGCAAAAAAAGGGGTGATTCCTCCACTTTGGGACGGGAAAGCGGCAGAGCGAATTGCACTGGCGTTGTTGAGCAAATTTCCTTAAATTTGTAGGAAAACTTGTAAATATGAAGAAGCAAATTTCCTTTTCAACAATAAAGTTATCACAACTAGAGGGGTATATTGATTTTCAATTAGAGTTTGATAATGCACAATTCGAAAAATGGTTCGATTATGCTTACGAACTTTCAAAGGAAGAAGAAGAGTTTCTTTTTTCTCTATTAGAAGATGAACGCCTGCTAATACATGGTTTTTCAGAAGAAGAGTTAAAAGCAAAATTCATAGTTCCGTTATTGAATAAAGTAAAGTTTAAAACCGATAAAATTGCAGATTGGTATGAACGTTCCATAAGGGCAACAGTAAACGATTTAGACATTGGAGGAAAAACGGACTTTTTAGTAGCTAGTGGAAAAAAAGAACCAAAGCTCCCTTACTTTTTCATACAAGAGTTTAAACCTTCTGAATCTACAAGCTCTCCTCATGACCAACTTTTGGCAGAATTATTAGTAGCGATCGAATTGAATGAGGAAAGCCAAGTATTAGGAGCATATGTAGTCAATGAACTTTGGCGATTTATGCTGCTCAGAAAAAATACAGACAATACTTATACTTACTTTCTCTCTTCTGGCTACAACTGTCTGAATAAAGAAGACTTAAAAAAATTATACATCTCTCTTCAAGGTGTAAAAGCAGACATTCTAGAACGATTCATTGAATGAAACAAATTCTACAAAACCTTAAAAGCGGAGAAACCCTACTGGAAGAAGTTCCAGTTCCTTTGGTTCGCTCGGGTCAAGTACTAATACAAACCTCCAAGAGTCTAGTTTCCTTAGGGACAGAACGAATGCTCGTCGAGTTTGGTCAAGCCAACTTGATTCAAAAAGCACGCCAACAACCCGACAAAGTAAAAATGGTCTTAGACAAGATCAAATCGGATGGTTTGATGCCTACTTTGGAGACCGTTTTCAATAAATTAAATCAGCCACTTCCACTAGGTTATTGCAATGTAGGAAAAGTAGTGAAAGTTGGAAAAGGGGTAACTGATTTCAAGGTGGGTGATCGAGTGGCTTCCAATGGTAGTCACGCAGAATATGTCGTTGTTCCTCAAAATTTGGTGGTGCATATTCCCGACGAAGTGAGCGATGAAGCAGCGACTTTCACCGTTATCGGTTCGATTGGCTTGCAGGGTATTCGATTGCTCAATCCAACCTTAGGAGAAACAGTGGTAGTTGTCGGTTTAGGTTTGATTGGTTTGATTACTGCGGAATTGTTGCAAGCAAATGGTTGCAATGTCATTGGCATAGATTTAGATGATACAAAACTCAAAATTGCTGCGGACAAAGGCATCACGACGGTCAATCCAAGAGAAGGTTCGGATGTGGTGAAATTCGTGATGAACCAAACTGGTGGAGTAGGAGCAGATGGTGTTGTGATTACGGCTTCTGCAAAGACTAATGACATCATTGCACAAGCAGCGCAAATGAGTCGTAAGCGTGGTAGAGTGATCTTAGTGGGTGTTATCGGTTTGAATCTAAGTCGCGCAGATTTCTATGAGAAGGAATTGAGTTTTCAAGTCTCCTGTTCTTACGGACCAGGACGCTACGATGATAACTACGAGCAAAAAGGACAAGACTATCCATTGAGTTTCGTGCGTTGGACAGAGAAGCGCAACTTCGAGACGATACTGAATGCTTTAGCCAAAAATCAAATTGATGTTCAGCCGCTCATTACTGAAGAGATTCCGCTAGCAGATTACAACCAAATCTATGGTGATATTGGAGGTCGACAGTCTATAGCTTCGATCATCGTTTATCCAGAATCTAATGAAATTCCAAGCAGTACTGTTCAACTTAGTAACCACAATTTTTCAGGACAAAAAGGAGTGTTTGGTATTATTGGCGCAGGCAACTTTACCAAAATGACGATGTTGCCTGTCATGAAAGAAGCGAATATCAAGTACATCGCAAGTGCAGGTGGCGTAAATAGTACCGCTTTAGCCAAGCAGCATAATATTCAAAATAGTACGACGGATTACCGTGAAATGCTTAAAGACGAAGAGGTCGATACTGTAATTATCACTACTCGTCATAATACGCATGCTAAAATGGTAGTGGAAAGTTTGAATGCAGGTAAAAATGTTTTTGTAGAAAAACCTCTAGCATTAAATAAAGAAGAATTAGAAGAAGTAATTGCCGCTTACAAGCAAAATGAGCGAGCTGTGAATGTGGGTTTCAATCGTCGCTTTTCTCCTCATATCACAAAAGTTAAATCCTTAGTTTCTGAGCAAACCCCTAAAAACATCATCGCGACCATTAATGCAGGCTTCATTCCACCCGAAGTTTGGGTGCATGATTTAGAGATTGGTGGCGGAAGAATTGTGGGAGAGGCGTGTCATTTTATTGATCTAATTACCTATCTATCAGGTAGTAAGGTAAAAGCAGTTTGTATGTCTGCTCTTGGAAGTAATCCAAGCGAAAATACAGATAATGCGAGTATTCTTTTGAAATACGAAAATGGAGACAATGCAGTAATCAATTATTTTGCCAATGGCAACAAAGCTTATTCAAAAGAACGCTTAGAAGTCTATGCAGAAGAAAAAACTCTGATTTTAGATAACTTTCGAGAGCTGAAAGGCTATGGTTTCAAAGGTTTTTCTAAGTTGAAAACAAAATTAGATAAAGGACATAGAGCGCAATTTCAGTTGCTGATTGAACGCTCAAAAAGTAATGGTGAAGCACTCATTCCTTTTGATGAATTGGTGAATACAACGAAGGCTTCTTTTGTAGCGATTGAGTCTTTGAAGACAGGTGTTTGGATTGAAATTAGTTGATTCTTAAAACAGAAAACTGTATTTTTGAGATAAAAAATAGCATGACCAAGCAGCTTTCTTTTTCAACAATAAAATTAAGACAGCTTAGATCAATTGTAGATATTGAACCAATAATAGAGGAAAATGCTTTTGACCAATGGTTCAAGTTTCCTTATACAATTCTAGAGGAAGAGCGTACTTTTTTATCACAATTAATAGACAAGCATCAAGTTAGAATCAATCGTTATTCAGAAGAAGAACTTAAGGTTAAATTCATTGCTCCACTTCTCAATAAAGTAGATTTTACTTTCGGAACAACTTTTACCGATTGGTATGAGCGTCCAATCAGTGGTAAAATTAATGGAGTTTATTTGAATGGAATAACCGATTATCTAGTGGCAAAAGGTTTTGATGAGCCAGAAAAGCCTTACTTTTTCATACAAGAATTCAAGCCATCTAGACCTAATAGTGATCCTGAAAACCAATTGTTAGCAGAATTAATAGTTGCTATCGAAAATAACCAAGAAAGTTCTGCTATTGGAGCTCACATTGTTGGCAGACTTTGGACTTTTGTATTATTGAGAAAACTAGATGAAAACACGTTTCGATATGTGAGTTCAGTTGGATTCAATGTTCTAGACATTGAAGATCTCAAAAAACTCTACATCGCCCTCCAAGGTGTTAAAGCCGACATTATTCAAAAAGTAGAAGCTGAAGCAAAAAATTAAAATACTCACCCAAATCCTCAAAAACATGGGCTGGCGATACGTTCGCTTTCGGGGCTTATTTGAGTTGAAACGCAAAACGGGAATTTTGAAAAATAAATTTCCCACCAATCCTAGAGTTCAGCAATTTATCAGCTTAGAAGAATGGAAAAAACTGCCTGTTCAATATTTCTTTCAAGATAAAAATGATCTAAAAATCCTAAAAAATCCCAATACTCAACTGAAACGAGCCTATCAACAAATCCAATCAGGAAAATTGTCTTATTTCAATTCGACTTTGCTAGAAATTGGACAAGACTATGATTGGCTCACTAATCCTTCCAATGATTATCAATACGATCAAAATAAACATTGGTTAGATATTCCAGATTTATCGCAAGAGGCGGGGGATATCAAATACGTTTGGGAAAAATCGCGCTTCTCTTATCTGTACGAGGTCATTCGTTACGATTATCACTTTGAGGAAGATTGCGCAGCTTTCGTCCTCGAAGAAATAGAATCTTGGATTGCTCAAAATCCTATAAATCAAGGACCTAATTGGCGGTGTAGTCAAGAAATTTCTTTGCGCACCATGAATTGGTTGTTTGCTTTGTACTACTACAAGCGGTCACCTGAGTTGACAGAAGCGCGCTTTCAAAAAATCATGCAGGTCATTTATTGGCAATTAAAACATGATTACGATAACATCAATTTTTCGCGAATCGCAGTACGTAATAATCACGCCATTACCGAAACTTTGATGCTTTATTTAGCAGGAATCTTTTTTCCGTTTTTCCCTGAAGCTGCCAAGTGGAAACACAAGGGCAAACAATGGTTTGAAGAAGAAATTGCCTATCAAGTGTATGAAGATGGCACCTTTTTGCAATTCTCACACAACTACCACCGTGTGCTGATTCAATTGATGACGCAAGCGTTTTATCTAGCAGAACTGAATAATGAATCGTTCTCTGATTTGACTTATGAAAGAGCCAAAAAGTCATTAAACTATTTATATCAATGCACTAATTTAGAAAATGGACAATTGCCCAATTACGGCGCAAATGATGGTGCATTATTTTTCAAATTGAACGACCAACCTTATCGCGATTATCGCTCTCAATTGAATGCTTTAGCTTACTTCTTCAACAAGGAAGTATTATTTGAGGACAAAGAATTAGAAGAAGACATCGCTTGGTTTGCGAATAGCGAAAAACTGACAGCCAAAGACCTCAATTTCAAACTTCAAAAAGAAAAAATAAGTCGCTTTTCGCAAGGCGGCTACTACCTGATGCAAAATCCTGATAGTTTCACTTTTATCAAATGTGGTAGCTACAAAGATCGTCCCTCTCATGCGGATAATTTACACATAGACATTTGGTACAAAGGTGAAAACGTACTGCGCGATGCAGGAACTTACCGCTACAATACTGAACCTGAATTGGTGCGATATTTCAACGGAACGAGTGCACATAACACGGTTACTTTAGGCGATGAAGATCAAATGGAAAAAGGACCGCGCTTCATTTGGTTCAATTGGTCGAGTGCAGAAAGTGCAAAAGTACGAGAGGCAGAAAGCGAATTTATTTTTGAAGGAAAAATAAAGATTTTTCAGCATTTGGGGCAAGAAATTTATCACAACAGAAAAGTGATTCAGCCTAAGGAAGAAGCTTCTTGGGAGATAGAAGATACCGTCGAACATCAGACCGACTTACCGATTCGGCAGTATTGGAATACCTCAGATGGTTTTCATAATTATTTCAAAATATCTGCAAAAGACGAAGAAGGAAATGAACTGAAAGTAGGAAAGCAAAAAGGTTATTATTCAGGATTGTACGGACAAAAAGAAGAAACCGAAGTGATTGTTTTTTCTTCCAAAGGCAAAAAAATATCAACGAAAATTCAACTTAAATGAGAATATTACTCATTCATCAATATTTCCTAGAACTGGATGATGGGGGAGGCTCTCGCTTCAATGAAATGACCCGAAATTGGTCAGAAAAAGGACATGAAATCACGTTGCTGGCAGGGATGATGCACGCCAATGCGAAGGAGAAGCGTCCTGAATATAAGGGTAAGTTTTTTGTCAGAAAGCAACACGACGCAGTCGAAGTCTTACGCTGCCATGTCTCGGAGTCTTACAACACTAACTTTCTCGGTCGTTTATGGGGTTATTTTTCCTTTGTGTTTTCAAGCATTTATGTGGGTTTATTCAAAGCCAAAGGAAAATACGATGTGATTTTAGTGACTTCTCCACCTTTATTTGTGGGCATTACAGCGCGCGTACTTTCCATTTTTAAAAGGACACCTTTCTTGTTTGAAGTAAGAGATTTATGGCCGGAATCAGCCATTGATACAGGTGTTTTAACGAACAGCTTTATCATAAAATTGGCATATTGGTTTGAGGCAGTGATGTATAAAAGAGCGAAGCTGATTAATGTGTTGACACCCGCTTTTCGGCAGAAATTAATCGAAGATAAAGGCGTTGCTCCCGAAAAAGTAGTTTTTATTCCCAATGCAGCAGATTTCAGTATTTCTGATGGTATTTTGAATAGTAATTTTGATCGTAAAGCCTTCCGTCAAGCGCAAGGCTTTGAAGATAAAAAAGTCATCATTTATGTAGGTGCGCATGGCGTTGCTAATCATTTGATTCAAGTGATTGAGACAGCGGAATTGATACAAAATGACTTGCCTGAAGTATTGTTCTTATTGGTCGGCGACGGTATGCAAAAACCAATGCTGATAGAAGAAGCAAAGAAAAGAAATCTACAGAATGTGCGCTTCAATGATCCTGTTCCTAAAACGGAGGTTTTTAAATATATTCTAGCTTCTGACTTTGGTTCTTCCGTGCTGAAAAAAGTAGATACTTTCAAGACGATCTATTCTAATAAAACCTTCGATTATATGGCTTGTAAGCGCCCAATCTTTATGGTCATTGATGGCGTTTCGCGCGAATTAGTGGAAGAGGCGAAATGTGGCATTTATGTCGAGCCTGAGAATCCGAAAGATTACGCTGCAAAAATTAAGCAGTACCTAAACTTATCAGAAGTGGAATTACAAAAACAAGGCGAATCTGGCTATCAATTCGCCAAAGCCAATTTTGATCGAGATGCATTGGCGGAGAAGTATTTGCAACACATTGAGCAAGCAATTTCTTAAGTGAAAAAAGGAGTTATCCTTATTGGTTATTCTGGACACGCTTATGTGGTTTGCGACATTTTTCGCTCTCAAAGAGTAGAAGTGATTGGTTATTGTGAAAATGAAGAGAAAGCATTCAACCCTTTTGATTTGAAATATTTCGGCACAGAAAGTTCAGCAGAAGGCTTGAGTGTGATTCAACAATATGACTATTTCATTGCTATCGGCAACAATCAGATTCGCCAAAAAATCTACCAAAAACTAGCAACTCAACAACTTCAAGAACCAACCAAGGCTATTCATAACAACACTACTATTTCAGATTTAGCAGCAATAGAAAATGGGACGATGATCGCTCCAAACGTAACTATTAACGCTCTTGCAAAAATTGGAAAAGGAGTAATTTGCAATACAGCTTGTGTCATTGAACACGAGTGCCAGATTGGAGATTTTGTACACATTGCTCCAAGAGCAGTTTTAGCAGGAAATGTAACTATTGGAAAAACTAGTTTTATTGGTGCAAATGCTGTGGTAAAGCAAGGCATAAAAATTGGGGAAAATGTGACGGTTGGCGCAGGAAGTGTCATCTTAAAAGATATTCCAAATGATGCAGTCGTAGTCGGAAATCCAGGAAAAATAATTAAGTACAACAGATGATACCACTCTCCCTCCCACACATCGCTGGCAATGAATGGAAATACGTCAAAGATTGCTTGGACACTGGTTGGATTTCTTCCGCAGGAGCGTATGTAACCCAATTTGAGCAAATGGTAGCGGATTATGCAGGAGCAAAATACGGTGTCGCGGCTGCGAATGGAACGCTCGGTTTGCACTTGTGTATGCACATGCACGGTATTGATCGTGGAGATTATGTGATTGTTCCAAACATAACATTTATTGCTTCTGCCAATGCCGTGGCTTATACCAAAGCAGAACCGATTTTCATAGATGTCGATCCCAAAACTTGGCAATTGGACTTAGATTTGCTAGAAGAATTTTTAGAAGAGCAATGTGAAGCAAGAGATGGAATTTGTACACTCAAATCGGATGGAAAACCTGTAAAAGCAGTAATGCCCGTTCATGTTTTGGGCAATATGTGCGATATGGAACGTTTGATGCAGATTGCGAATAAGCATTCTTTGTTTGTGGTTGAAGATTCAACGGAAGCACTAGGTTCTTATTTCAAGGGGAAACACGCAGGTGGTTTTGGGAAAATGGGTGTTTTTAGTTTCAACGGAAACAAAATAATTAGCACAGGTGGCGGCGGTGTCATTGTGACCGATGATGAAGCATTAGCAAGGAGAGCGAAACATCTAAGTACACAGTCCAAAGTTGACCCTCTGAGATATTATCATGATGAGATTGGCTTTAATTATCGTTTGGTGAATGTCTTGGCAGCCATAGGTGTGGCGCAAATGGAACAATTAGATGACTTTATTGCTGCAAAAAAGAAAATGGATACTTATTACAGAAGTGAATTAGTAGGCGTAGGTGACATTCGTTTTCAGAAAGTGTCTCAAGAAGTGAACCCTAATTGTTGGCTTTTTACCTTTTCTACAAAACATCAAGCCGAATTATTACACTTTATAATAAATAATAATATAATTTCGCGCCCCTTTTGGACGCCAATGAATCAACTGCCGATGTTCAAAAATAATCTCTACATCACCAAAGAAGATCATGCGAGGAAAGTCCATGCGGAAAGTTTGAGCATACCAAGTTCAGTCAACCTCACCGAAGCACAAATGGAAGAAGTGGTCAAGACAATTCAATCATTCTATAAAAAACACTAGATGTTCTTCGAGCTAGAGTGTGTGTATGTGTGTGCTTGTGTGTGTGTGTGGGTGTATGTGTGTGCCTGT
>JBCDFY010000237.1:0-11155 GCA_039176995.1 Bacteroidota bacterium | reverse complement strand
CGAATAAGTTAGTTCAGAAGATATGAGCAAATACATTTTCATTTTTAGTGTCTTTTTGGGGGTATCAATAGTGGCTTGCCAAACTGAAAACAAAGAGGAAAGCCAGAATACTACACTAACAAGTTATCCAGAAATCAACGAGATTTCACAAGAGATTACCACAAATCCAAATAATGCAAATTTATATGCACAGCGAGGCGCAATGTACTATGAAATAGAAGGTTATGACAACGCTATCACTGACCTAAAAAACGCAATTAATATAGATAATTCACAGCCAGATTATTATCATCTTCTAGCAGATATTTACCTAGACTATTTCAGATCGCGTTTGGCATTAGAGACAATGAAAGTGGCAGCAGAACGCTTTCCTGATAATACTTTGACCTTATTAAAGCTCTCTGAATTTCAAATGATTCTAACTAAAAATCAAGAATCTTTAAAGACAATTGACAAAATTCTCAAGAAAGATCCGCGCAATTCGGAGGCTTACTTTATGATGGGCATGAATTTCAAAGATTTAGGGGATACCATTCGAGCGATTAATAGTTTTCAAGAAGCGGTAGATTACAATTCTGGCATGGTAGATGCTTGGCTGCAATTAGGGAATTTGTACACTGAAATTGACGATCCATTAGCATTGAGGTACTATGATAACGCCATTCGAGTTGCACCTGAAAATATAGAGACGCATCATGCCAAAGCTTACTATTTAGCAAATACCTCAGATGACTTGGAGGGTGCATTGGACATTTATAAAACGATTAATATGCTTGACCCGCAGTATGAAGAGGCTTATTATAATGCAGGTTTGCTGTATTTAGATTTAGAAAAGCCAAAAGAAGCACATCAACAGTTTGATTTAGCTATCAAATTTTCTCCAACTCATATTCGTGCTTACTATTATCGAGGGCTTTCAAGCGAATTTATGGGAAACATAGAAGCAGCCAAGAAAGACTACCGACAAGCATTAAAAATGGCTCCCGATTACGAAGCAGCTAGAGAGCAACTAGAAGCTCTAGGAAGTTAGCCTGGTTGAGGATGTGAATATTTAAACTTCCGCTGCTAACTGAACCATTTGCTCCAACAAAGAAACGTTGTGTTTACCCTTCAAAGGGTATTCTTCATTTTCTGGGGGATGAGTTTCTGCAAAATCATTTGAGTCGTAACGGTAAATACTCCACTGTCCCCATTTGTATTCTAAAGCAGTCAAGTTTTCGATCCAATCGCCTGAATTGAGATAGATAATTTGTTTCCCGTTTTTATCAACAGCGCGCATTTGAGGACAATGAATATGACCGCAGATAACATAATCATAATTTTTTTCAGTCGCTAGTTCGATGGCTTTATTCTCAAAATCACCCACAAATTTTACGGCTTTTTTCACGCTATCTTTGATGCGACCTGCTAGAGACATCTCTTGTTTGCCTAATTTAATGCGAATGTTGTTCACCAAACGGTTGAGCAAAATCAAGTAATCATACCCTCTGCCTCCAAGTTTTGCGATGAAGGGAGAATACTGAACAGAAAGATCAAAAACATCACCATGAAAAATCAAATACTTCTTATGGTTAAGGCTGATTGTCAGTTGATTGCGCAGAAAGAGGTTGCCAGTAGTAAGATCAGCATAGCGGCGAAGACGGTCGTCATGGTTTCCAGTAATGTAATAAACCTTTGTCCCATTTTCCGCCATTTTTAGCACCTTGTGCAGGACTTGCATATGCTCTTTAGGGAAGTATTTTTTCCTAAACTGCCAGATATCAATGAAATCTCCATTCAGAATCAAACACTCCGTTTCTATGCTTCGAAGATAATTGAGCAGTTCTTTGGCTCGACATCCATAAGTTCCAAGATGGACATCAGAAATGACCACCATATTTAGCTTCCTTTTAGTTAGCATAGCCTTAGATTTGTGTGCTTTGCGAATTTCCCAAAATTCTAAACACAAATATCTAGCTTGACTATTAACTCAATGTGAATTGCGATTTATGAAATGGTTAGGAATGGCGCGGTTTGAAGAAATGTATGTTGTGATCTGTTAAATCTCAATAACAAATTTTATTTTTTATAATGGGACGTACACTTAGTTTGTAAGTGTAGCGTTTGACTTGTTGTGCAAAAGGCATCTGAAAAAGCAACAACTAATCGTCGCGTAAAAAAGATAAAATGCCGCTTTTCTCTATTGTCATTCCTACTTTCAATAGAAGTGCTTTCATCGGGAATACTGTTCGCTCGGTGCTTTGTCAGTCTCTTCAGAATTTTGAAATTATCATCGTAGATGATGGCAGCACGGATGATACTTCATTCAAACTGAAAGATTTACTGGAGGTCTATAAAGATAAAATTATCTATATCTATCAACAAAATAAAGAAAGAGGGAATGCTAGAAATGTAGGTATTCGCAGAGCTAAGGGAACGTACGTTGTTTTTCTCGATTCTGATGATTTGATGCAAGTCAATCATTTATTCATCTTGAATCAACAAATTCAGCTACAGAGTGATCTGACTTTTATCGCTACAAAATTTGAGATTCGCTCATTAAGAACAGGCGAAATCTTATCTATTCCTTTAAATAAATTCCAACAGGGATTTTATGACTACAAGTGCTTACTGGATGGCAATCATTTTGCTTGCAATTTTGTCGTTCGCAAAGATAAATTAGCGCATCTCTTTGAAGAAGATCGTGCATATGCTTCCGTAGAAGATTGGATTTTCTTAATGCGAAATTTGCAAGCGCATCAAATCTTTCTTATTGATAAGTTGACGATTACGATGATTGATCACGATGGGAGATCCATGAAGGATCATCCTGTCAAAATAGAACGAAAACTGAATACAGCCGCTTATTTGCTAGAACGAATGCGCCTTACCAATAAAGAACAAAAAAAACTATTGGGCTATGCTTATTATCATGCCTCTATCCATGCTTATTTGATGTTCAACAGAATGGAAGCGGTCAAGCTCATTCGCAAATCTATCTTCTACTTAGGCGTTAATGGAAAAATTGCGCTATTGACCGCTAAAAGTTTCATTGGAAAACGTATAGTCAATTTCATTAAGCCCTATTTGCAAAAGTCTACTAAACATTGAAAAGAACCTTCGATGCAAGTAAGAATTGAGGAGAAGTAAGCAATTTTACTACACTGTAAACTAAGTTTTATGCAATTTTTAACCAGAGGAGTTTGAGGAAGAAAAGCTAAGGCTTTTCTCGCTTCTCAAAATTTAAATAAACTTAGATTACACTGTATTTTCTTTGCAGAATATTAATTGCTAATCATTTAATTTTACCCAAAATTCCTTCAAGCGTTCTCGATTTACTTCATGCTTACCCAAAAATGGAAAAACTTGTACTTCCAATTGATTTTGCTTGATTAATTCTTCGTGCATTTTGAGGCGCGGTGGCGTCAAAAAGCAATCTTGATCACCATAAGCGAAATAGAGTTTTTTATCACTAAAATAATCTTGTCGTGGTAAATAATTCAAGTCTTCTGGAAAGAAACCTGCCCAAAGAATAAGGTTGTGAAAGTATGGTTGATTGTGCATTATCCAACGACATTGCGTTGCACAGCCTTGTGAAAATCCAAATAGATTAATCGTCGCATTATCAGAGAGTTGAGCAGCATAATTGTCATAAATTTGTTGCAAATAATTACTGTAATCTGCAATTTCGTCCAAGCGATCTTCCTTTGTCATCCAAGAAGCGGCAACCTCTCCAGTAACCCCTTTCCAATAAAAACGCGATAATCCCTCTGGTGCTATGATAAAAGTCTCTTCGTTTGCCACCACATCAAACTTTCGGATAAAATGCTTTGCCAATTGACCGTAGCCATGACAAGCAATCACGAAGTGCTTGGTCTTTGGAGTGATTGTTCCAATCGTGTAATAATGAGCGGTTCGAGTAACTTTTAGGCTGTTTTGTTGAATCATTTCTATCTATTAAAATATTGATGGAAAGGACATAATACACTGTAATCTAAATAATGCTCAATTTCTATTTTTACCATCTGGCGCGCCTTGCGGCGCGCAGAGATTTTTCTGGGTAGAGCGACAGTACTTGGCGAAACGCCCAGTACTGTCGCTCTACCCAAAAGAATTTTTTGCTGCGAAGCAGCGGAATGATAATTGTGTAAAACTCACTTTACAGTGTAGTAATATAGTGTAGTAATATAGTGTAGTAATACAGCGTAATCTAGGTTTCTCTTAATTCCAGTAATGGGAGCTTGGGGAAGAAAAGCAATTTGGCAAAAACCGTTTTTTTTCTTCAACACCTTATCCGCCCCTCCACAATCTTGAACTTCCGATAATCCGTATTGAAAGCAGCAATCAATTGCTCCATACGATGCTCATCGGTATCTGTGATGAAAATTTGTCCGAAATCTTGTTCCAACAATAAGCGAATGAGTTGCGTTACGCGATTGCCATCTAAGCGATCAAAAATATCATCGAGTAGTAAAATCGGTGCAATACTTTTATCTTTACGTAGAGCTTGATATTGAGCCAATTTTAGTGCCAAGACAAAAGATTTAAGTTGCCCTTGCGAAGCAAAACGTTTAAGTGGCATTTCATCAATCAGAAACTGCACATCATCTTTATGTACACCAATAGTACTACGCTGCAAAATGCGATCTTTTTCCAAAGCAGCGACTAATAATTCTTCAAAAGATTGATCTGATAATTGCGAAACGTAGCGAAAGCTGACACCCTCTTTATTAGCAGAAATGGCTTGATGTAATTGTTGAAAAGGCGTTTCAAAACTGGCTAGAAAATCTCGTCGCTGCTCAAAAATCTGATTGCCTAAAGGAATCATTTGTCGATCATAAACTTCCAAAAGTGCCTTATCAAATCGCCGCTGTTCCGCGAATTGCTTGAGTGCAGAATTACGCTGACTTAACAATTTATTATATTGAATCAATGCGCTCAAATAAGTAATGTCCAATTGCGAGAGTGTATTATCCAAAAAGCGACGCCGACTTTCGCTACCTTCCAAAGCAATATCTACATCGAAAGGAGCAATCATTACCACCGGAAAATTTCCTAGATGTTCCGACAGTTTCTGATAAGGCACTTTGTTGCGCTCAATTTCCTTTCGCTTGCCAGGGACTACCTTCGCAACAATGTATTCCTCCTTTTCCAAGCGATCAAACTGTCCTTCCACTCTAAAAAAGTCTGAACCTTCCACTTTCCGAATCACATTTCGGTCAGAACCTGCAAAATAACTCTTTCCAACACACAAATAATAGATGGCATCCAGCAGATTGGTTTTACCCATACCATTCAACCCAACGAAACAATTCAGTTGCGCAGAGAACAAAGCACTATCCTGTTCGTAATTCTTAAAATTGGTGAGTTTGATGCTTTTTAAATGCAAATTGATCTATTTTGTAGATGCCAGAGTTCAGAACATTTCGTTGTCAGATTGTCTTCAACTGCCAGATGAGAAGATTCTTCCAATCCAGAAAGATGTACATTTTAATCGGTAAAAGGGTCTCGTAAACAATCTAAAAGAATCTGTTTGATCTGTTTAATCCATATCCAAAAAAATCACTTATCGAAACTATCCCAAAAATCCTTTCTAACAAGTTGCGAAATAAAATAATTAGCGCGACTTTTGGCGCAAAATACGTACAATGAGAAAAGTATCATCTATACTCGCACTACTTTTTACCACCGCACTAGCTGCTCAAGCACAATCAGACAATCCTGACTTCCTTAGAAGCATCGGGAAAATCTACGTTGTTGTGGCAGTTATCGTTGTCGTATTCATTGGAATTATCATCTTTCTGATCTATTTGGATCGGAAACTAACCAAATTAGAGGATCAAATCAACGAAAATGAGTAAATCAGAACCTAAATCTCAAGTCAGTTTTTACGAAAGTGTTCAAAACTACTTCGATAAAGCTGCAAAATGTACCGATTTACACCCTGGACTACTGAACCAAATCAAGGAATGCAATGCCGTTTACCGAATGCACTTCCCCGTGCGTATCAATGGCGATTATCGCATCATCGAAGCCTATCGCGCGCAGCACAGCCACCACCGTTCTCCGACAAAAGGAGGAATTCGCTTCAGTAATCATGTAAATCAAGATGAAGTCATGGCTTTGGCAACTCTGATGACTTATAAGTGTGCCATAGTGGATGTGCCTTTTGGGGGGGCAAAAGGCGGCGTAAAAATTAATCGAAGAGAATATACCATTCCACAACTGGAAATGATTACACGTCGCTATGCTTCAGAGTTGATTAAGCGCAATATGTTAGGTCCAGCAGTAGATGTTCCTGCACCTGATTATGGAACAGGTCCAAAGGAAATGACTTGGATTTATGACACCTATCGCACATTCCGAGGTGATGATATTGACGCAGCAGGTTGTGTCACTGGTAAGCCTGTTAATCAAAATGGTGTTCGTGGAAGAAATGAAGCTACAGGGCGTGGTGTTTTTTACGGCGTAAGAGAAGCGTGTAATGTGGCAGAGGACATGAAGAAGTTGGGTTTGAGCACAGGTATTGCTGGCAAGCGCATGGTGATTCAAGGTTTAGGAAATGTGGGTTCACATACCGCTACGATTTCTCAAGATGAAGGTGGTGCAGTAATCGTCGGTGTAGCAGAAGTGGAAGGAGCCATCTACAAGAAAGATGGCATTGATATTCATGATTTGTTGAGATATAGAGCGGAGAAAGGTAGCATTTTGGGCTATCCAGGCGCAGAAAGTTATGGCAGTGATCAGCGTACCAGTGTCATGGAGTTTGATTGTGATATTTTAGTGCCCGCGGCTTTGGAGAATCAAATTACTACGGAAAACGCACATAAAGTCAAAGCAAAAATCATTGCCGAGGCAGCGAATGGTCCAATTACTTCTGGTGCAGAAGAAATTCTGCTAGAAAGAGGTATTATGATTATTCCAGATGTCTATTTAAATGCAGGTGGTGTAACGGTTTCCTACTTTGAGTGGTTGAAAGATTTGTCGCATATGCGTTTTGGAAGAA
This sequence comes from Bacteroidota bacterium, assembly GCA_039176995.1. Classification (GTDB taxonomy): domain Bacteria; phylum Bacteroidota; class Bacteroidia; order Chitinophagales; family Saprospiraceae; genus JAAUTG01. The sequence goes on along the minus strand of JBCDFY010000237.1, from coordinate 4,170 downwards.
TGGAAAAGCGTTTCAATCAGCGCGCTTTTGGTCAAATGATTGATTTGGTGGAAGAAATTACTGGCAAATCAGCAAGTGCTAGAGACCGTGAAATGATTGCAAAAGGAGCAGATGAAATTGATTTGGTGCGTTCTGGCTTGGAAGAAACAATGATAAATGCTTATCAGCAAATTCGAGAAACTTACGCTAACAACAAAGATATTGATGGACTACGCACTGCTGCGTTTGTGAGTGCCATTAATAAAATTAGTGGCGATTACCTTGCATTGGGAATCTTCCCTTAGCAACAGTTATTAATACTTGACCTGCCCGATGAGCAAATTTTTATTTCATAAAAATTTGCTCATCGGGAGTCCTTCGGATGGAAATAGTTTTTTAGAGGTGCTTTTGAAAAGCATTTCTAAAAGCTATCTCGATCCATAGGTCTCTCTGTAAACGGAAGAAAAGATATATTTTTTCTTCCGCATATTATTGATTTAATCTTCAAATGAGAGCGTCGTAGAAAATGACACTATCATCTACTTAGAGCAAATTACTAACCAATGGCAGTTATCGCACTTGAAGGCATTCATTTTCATGCTTTTCATGGCTACTATGAGGAAGAGAACCTCATGGGTGGAGAGTTCGTAATTGATATTTACGTCACGTTGCCATCTGTTCAAAAAGCAGCCTCTTCTGATGACTTAGATGGAACCGTCAATTATGAAACGATCTATTTCATCTGCAAAGCGGAAATGAAAAAGACTTCTAAAATGATTGAAAATGTGGCGCAACGCATTTTGGATCGTTTAACTTATCAATATGGCGAAAAGGTCCAAAGCATCAAAATTCGATTGAAAAAATTGAACCCGCCGCTTGGTGGAAGAGTGGCTTGTGCCTATGTAGAATTAGAATCGGGTTCTGGTGGCGGTGGTGGTTCATCTAAAAGTCGTCAAGCGCAATTTGAGGAGGATTTTGAAGATGATGATGATTTTGATGAAGGCAACTTCGATCCTAGAAGTCTATTTGGTTAGTAAGATGATATCTAAACAGCCACCAGTTTACTTAAACAAATCCAAATGATAAACCCTCGGCGAGTAAGGTTGACTAATTGTATTCACAATTTTTTGATAATCAGCTTTGTTTTCCCAAAATCGGATACCATCTACATATAAAATCAGCACTGGAATATCCGTGATGTTTTTTAGATAATTTAAATAAGCTCCTTGAATTTGGGACAGATACTCCGAAGAAATTTGCTGCTCGTATTCCCTTCCTCGATTTTCAATATTTTTCAATAAATCTTCTATGGAGCGATGCAAGTAGACAATCAAATCAGGCTTTGGAAAAGTTGCATTTAGAATGTGAAACAATCGTTGAAACAAACGAAACTCTTCTGATTTGAGGTTATTCTGAGCAAAAAGTAGCGTTTTAACAAAGAAATAATCCGAAACCGTAAATTTTTGGAAGAGATCAGGAGTTGCAAAATGTTCTTGGAGCTGTTTGTGACGCTCAGTCATAAAAAACAGCTCAACGGGAAAGGCATAGCGTTCTGGATTTTGATAAAAAGAAGGGAGAAAAGGATTGTCAGTAAATTGCTCCAAAATCAGACGACAGGAATAGTCTGATTCGAGCATTTTGCAAAGCGTTGTTTTTCCAGCTCCAATATTGCCTTCAATGGCGATGTAGCGATAGTTTGTGTTCATTCTTTAACAGTAGCCGAGAACTTACTCCTCAATATATTTTTTTACTTCTAGCAAATCAGGGCACGCCAAAGATAGACTTTCTATTGTTTTTTTCAAGAGTGGATGTACGAAGTTAGGTGCAATTTCTCGAAGTGGCACAAGCACAAAGTTTCGCTCTGGAATGCTAATATGAGGAATCGTTAAGCGTTCGGTTTGCACAATTTTATCGCCGTAAAATAGAATGTCAATGTCCATTGTGCGCGTTCCCCAATGTTGTAACTTTACGCGACCCATTTTTTGCTCAATTTGCTGAATTTTATCCAGGATATCAAAGGGCGATAAATCGCTTTCTGCTTTCAAGACTTGATTTAGGAAATCGGGCTGTTCAGTTACACCCCAAGCTGCCGTTTCGTAAATGCTGGACGCTCGTATGATTAAACCGATTTCTTGCTCAATTGCTGCTTTTGCAATTTCTAAATTTCGCTTTCGATCGCCTAAGTTTCCGCCGATGGATAAGTAGGTTTTCATATATGAATGTTTGACTTTTTTGAACCACTAAGGCACTAAGAATAGTAAGGAAAAGTTTATCAATAAAACTTTAAATCTGACTGATTTTTTGAATGTGCATCAAATAAGTCCTCTCGACTTCAACTCCAAGTATTTATTCACCGTCTGTATAGACAAATCTTCTGGACGAGTCAGCACCGCTTGGATGCCATATTGTTGCAACTTCTGTACCATAGAACGCTTCTCGGTCACGAACTTCTGTGCAATGGTTTGATGGTAAATATCTTCTAGTGTTTTGACCTCTTTTTGCGAAAAGTCTTTGACTTCGGTGTTCTCAAAAAAGACCACAACTAGCAAGTGCATCTTGTTAATTTTCCGCAAGATAGGCAACACTCTATCAAGTGCGTACATACTCTCAAAATTGGTGTAAAGCATCAGCAAACTTCGACCACTCACGAGTTTTCGAGTGGCATAATACAGCAATTCGTAATTAGATTCTACTTGGCGTTCTCTTTCTTTATAAAGTGCCAAAAGTATCTTATTCAATTGCTCTCTGCGGCTGTCTGCTTTCAGAACTGTTCCCATTTTATCTGAGAAACTCAACAAGCCCGCACGATCATGTTTCCTAAGAATAACATTGGACAACGCCAATGTGGAATTAATCGCATAGTCCATCAAGCTCAAGCCATTGAACGGCATTCGCATATTCCGACTTTTGTCAATAATGCTGTACACTTGCTGCGAACGTTCATCTTCGTATTTGTTGACCATCAACTCGCCTTTTCGACTGCTCGCTTTCCAGTTCAAACTGCGATAATCGTCACCGCGGACGTAGTTTTTAATATGATCAAACTCATAACTATGTCCAATCCGCCGCAACTTTTTGATGCCTTGATGATGCGCAATTCGATCAAAGGCTTGCAGTTCGATTTGCTTCATCTGAATGATCGAAGGATAGACAGGCACTTCCTCTTCCTGCTCCACTTGAATGCGCCGTTCCACTAGATTCCAATTGGTGGAAAGATAAACGTTGATCTTTCCAAAAGCATAAACTCCACGCTCAATTGGACGCAATTGATAAGTAATTTTTTGTGGCTCATCAACGGGCAGTTTCAATTGTTTTTCAAAATCTCGAATTTGAAATCGAGCAGGCAATTCATCTACCAAAGTCACTTGAAAGGCTTGATTGGAAAGGTTATGGAGTTCGATATGAATCGCATTTTCATCACTTAAAGACATCAACTTTGGCGTAATTCTTCGCCCTTCAATTTTTATGGATTTGTTGAAGAGCAAAGTAATGTCCAAGATTACCAAGGCAATTGCGAGTGCAAAAACGCCCAAGGCAACGGGGAAAATTGGAGGCAAAGCAAATCCAATCAAAAACAACACAATGATTCCTCCAAAAAGAAAGAAGAAACGATTGCTGAGGTAGAGATTTTTGAAGAAGTGAAGCATTTGAAGGATTAAATTTATTAAAGACCAATTAGTAAAGAAGAAATCAACCAAATGAAAAAGTAGACAATAATAAAAGCAAAAACGATATTTCCTATCGCTCTTCCATTTGTAAAGTTTTGGGCTTCAGAAATTCCAATAGTGACTAACCAAATTGACCATATTTGACCAATTGAAATGATACCATTAAGTGTACGAAAAATTACAATCGAAGATTGTTCCTCTTGAAAAATATTAATGAGCCCAACTGAAGTTAGGCTACCAAAAAAAAGTAGTCGAGTAATCGTTACAAAAAACGTGATAATTATCATCGGGATAGCAGAGTGAGCTACTACAATGAATAAATCTTGTTTTGTAGCCTTTCCTTCCATCCAATTTCCTGACCAAGCGAGCATTAGTGCGCAAAAAAGATAAAAAACAGCATTCCCAAAAATAAGACCAATTATATTTGACAAATATGATAACCTACCAAGTAAACTAAGAGAACCGATTGAGCTAAATCCATTGACGACACTGATCGCAACAAATAACGGAATGACTAGCTTGG
>JBCDFY010000236.1:0-11172 GCA_039176995.1 Bacteroidota bacterium | reverse complement strand
TTATAAAAATAAATTATATTTTTTTTTTTTTTTTGTTACAACGGCGTCGTACTTTTTTATACGCGACCGACGCCTTTCACCATACTAAATTATTTTCCCTATCTTCCCCACCAATAAAAACCACCCATCATGTCAGCACTCGCCTTAGAACTTATCCAAAAAGAAAAAGAGGAACGCACTGGAAAACTAGACCTCGGCTACTGTGGCTTGCGCGAGCTGCCCGAGGAGTTGTTTGAGTGTGTTTGGTTGGAGGAGTTGTATTTGTGTAATGCTTATTGGGATTATGAGCAGCGGGAGTGGGTGCATAGCAAAAATGAAGGGGAAACCTTCAATATGCTCTTTGAAATACCCGATAAAATAAGCGCGCTCAAAAATCTTAAAGTGCTGTACGCCAATGGAGGGTGGACAAAATTCAACTTTCAGATTGACTATAATATTTCCGATATTTCCTTTTTGAAAGACTTAAACCAATTACACACTTTAGACCTTAGTACAGTGTAACGCAAGTCTTTTTAAATTTTATTTTTGCGTTCAAAAGCGAACCTTGGATTACTGAAAGAAAATTTGAAATTAGCACTACAGGATATAGAGGTACATTAAGCATAAGTAATAATCCTCTAGAGTCTCCCCCACTAGAAACCGTAGAGCAAGGCAAAGCCGCCATCCGCCGCTACTTCGAAGAGCTAGAAGAAGAAGGCGAAGACAAAATATACGAGGCAAAAATGCTGCTGGTGGGTGAAGCGAAAGTGGGTAAAACTTCACTATACACAAAGTTAGATAATCGAGATGCAGAACTTCCCAAAGAAGAAGAGCGCACCAGAGGCATCGACATCCATCGGCACAGCTTCCAAGGCAAGCATGGCGATGATTTTATCATCAATATTTGGGGTTTTGGTGGGCAAGATATTTTGCACGCCACGCATCGTTTTTTCTTGACGGCGCGCTCGCTCTATGTGTTACTCACGGCGACGGATATGAATGATGATAATTTTGATTATTGGATACCGAATATTCATTTGTTTGGTGATGAAAGTCCCATTTTGGTGGTCAAAAACATCAAAGCGGGTTTCAATCGCAACTTTAGCATCCATCGCTTTCAGAAGAATCAAGCCTTCAATTTGCCTCGCCAGATGATGGAAGTGAATTTGAAGACTTGTGAAGGTTTTGAAGAACTGAAAGATGCGATTCAAGAACACATTCAGCAATTGCCGCAAATTGGGCAACCGCTGCCAAAGAGTTGGGTGCGGGTGCGCAAAGCCTTGCAAAAAGAAGCGGAAGAGCGTTCTTATTTTTCTTATGAAGGCTTCAAACAACTCGCCAATCAAGAAGGCATCGAAGAAGAACTGAAAGTGCAAGATGTCGGTCGTTTTCTGCATGAAATGGGCGTCATTTTGTGGTACCAGCACCTTCCTGCCTTGAAAAGCAAAGTCATTCTGCGTCCTGAATGGGCAACCAATGCTGTCTATCAAATTGTGGATGATAGCAATGTGGGCGCGCATCGTGGGCATTTCAATCGCAAGGATGTGCAGCGCGTTTGTACAAAGGACAGCTACCAAACTATGCACGATGAATTGCTGGCTTTGATGCAAGCCTTTCGCCTCTGCTACAAAAAGCGCGGCAAGGAAGAATACATCATCCCGTCGCTGTTGCCCGCCGATCCCGAGGAGGTGAATTGGGACGACCAAAACAACCTCACGCTTCAATACCAATACGACTTTATGCCCAAAGGCATCATCAACCAACTCACTGCGCAGATGCACGATTTGATTCGCGATGAAGCGAGTGTTTGGAGCAGAGGTATGGTGCTAGAAGATGGTGGTACGCAAGCCTTAATCACGCAAGACTACTACCAACGCAAACTGACCATTCAATGCCAAGGCAATGATGCGCGCGCCTTGATGCGTATGGTGATGCGCGATTTGGATTTGGTGCATGAAGGCTATGGTGGAATTGCGTTTAAGCGAAGAGTGCCTTGTACTTGTAGTCAATGTTCAATAAGCGATACGCCTTATATTTTTGAGTATGAGAAATTGGAAAATAAACTACAGGGAGGTAAACAGCGCGTGCCTTGTTTTGAGAGTGAAGAGTTTGTGAATATTCACCAAATTCTCTTCAATGTTGGTATTGAAACACCTTTAGGGTTCGTGGATTCTTTGCATAAAGATAAGACAGAAAGAATAACAAGTGCTGTTTATTTTCCTATAGATAGATCAAACGCATTAGATATCTTCATCTCCTATTCCAAACACGACAAAAGCTACCTAGAAGACCTCCGCGTCAGCTTGCGTCCTTTCGAGCGCAAAGAGCAAATCAAAGTCTGGTACGATGGCGAAGTAGAAGCAGGCGCAGAATGGGATACAGACATCAAAGAAAATCTACAAAAGGCAGATATTATCATTTTCCTAGTTAGCCGCGATTTTATCAAGACCGATTACATCTGGGACGTGGAAATAAAAGCCGCGATGGAAAGACACGAGAAAAAAGAAGCGGTGGTGATTCCATTGATTATTCGTCCTTGCAGTTGGACGGGCGATGATAGTCCATTTAAACAATTGAATGCATTACCAACAAAAGGAAAAGCGATCAGCAAATGGGAGGATGTGGATGAGGCTTGGATGAATGTGGACGAAGGTTTGAAAAAAGTAATTGAGCAGCGGTTGAAGTAGGACAGGCGTCGGACGCTTCCGAAAGCGTCCAACGCCTAATACTGGAAACTATTCATGATAAATCATCAAAGGCAGATTTGCCTCTAATGCCATTTCCTTAGTCAAACTTCTCCCCAAAACATTATTGAGCCTCCCTCGATGTTGGTTTACTAGAACGATCAAATCTGCTTCTTGCTGTCGAGCATAATCTTCGATGCCTTGTCGCACATCATCACTGTTTAAGTTGACGAAGCGACACTCTATTTTTGGATTTATTTCTGAAATTTTCGCTTGCAATTCTAATTGTTCCGCACTTGGAAATCCTTGAACATCAAAGGCTTCATTGATGTGAGTAAAGTAAACATTGGAATGAAAAGATGCAGCAAATTGCAAAAAATGGCGAAGCGTAGCATCCTTGTTATCTATCCAGTTTTGCGCATATACGATTTTGCGTAAGGATTTGATTTGATGTGCTCTCGGAATGAGTAAAACGGGACATTCTGCATTTTGAGCAACATAGGAAGCGATACTTCCAAAGTGTTTTTTACCTAGGGCGTGCGTGCCTGTCATACCCATCACTACGAAATCATAATCCTTGGAAATGGAACTCAATTTTGCAGCAACATTGTATGCTAAAATTGCTTTACTCTGTACCTTAGTTAATACTTGAACGCTACCATGAGTGGGCGTAATGTGTTTGAACTTCTCTAACTGATAGAGGATTTCTTTCTCTTTGGTTTTCATCAATTCAAAAGAAATATCCTCGTGTAATTGGAAATTCGCACCGTAAATATGGACTAGGTCTATAGTCGTATCACTACGAGCAGCCAACTCTCCTGCAAACAAGAGAGCGGATAAAGAGGTGTCACTAAAATCCACTGGAACGAGGATTTTTTTAGTAGCATAGTCGTGTCTCATCGTTGTGTAGTAGTGTTTGTATATTGTTTGAATCAGTGTTTCGATGGTGGGTGTAGAAGTCCCATCAAAAAGAATTTGGTTGCGAAAGAAAACGGCCGGAATATTTGGAACTTGATACTGCAGCATCCAGTCTATATCTGTGATTTCGCATAAATACAGAGGAAGGGCAAGCTGTTGCAATGCCACTTCCAAATTGCATTTCAAAAGTTGATATTGCCGGCTTCCAACGCCGACTAAATTGATATTTATTTCACTCATTTTTGAGCAGCATAGTCTTCAAGTCGAACCGCTTCATTAGCAAAAAAGACAATCAAATCGTAAGTAGTCAAAATGCCAAGCAACTCCTCATTTTGCACCACTGGCAAAGCATGAAATAGATTTTCTTTAAAAATCTCCAGTGCCGTACGAATAGGTTCGCTTGGCTCAGTAGTTGCCAAACCTGTCGTCATAAAATCACTCACTTGATGATGAGCCAATCGCGCTTCGTTTTCAAAATTGGCATCAATGGTTTGCGTACCTTTCAGGAAATAGAGCAAATCCGTTTTACTGATGATACCTACTATTTTTTTGAATTCTACTACTGGAATGTGGTGAATACTGTTATTGTCGAAATGCTCTTTGACTTTAGCAAGCGTATCTTTTGGATGAACGGTGATCAAATCAGTAGTCATTAGATCATTGACAGGTGTTAGGATGTTCATATCTTTTATTTTTTTGTGACAGGAATAATTATAAACTTCATTCTTAGCAAAATCATTTCCTTTTTAGTCTGTCAAAAATGATTTTGATTTCTGCTGGCAAATTCCGATATTTAGTGAGTTGAAACATTGACAAAAGTCATTTTTATCAATGATTTTTGTCAATTGTGACATCAATAAATGGTTGCTTTTAAATTTTCTGTTTCACTTCCAACGAGATGAAAGGTTTCTTCAATCAGACGAGTCCTACTGAGATTTATCATATACTCAATTCCATTTTTGAGAATGCAATTGATGGGGTCATCGCTATTGATCGTGGAGGAATAGTTGGAGCCGTCAATCCAGCTGCTGCACAACTCTTTGGTTATGAAGCAGATGAAATAATTGGAGAAAATATAAAAATGTTGATGCCCGAACCTTACCATGACGAACACGATGGTTACATCAAGAATTATCATCATACAGGAGAAAAAAAGATCATCGGTATTGGTCGGCAGGTAAAAGGACGTAAAAAAGATGGCACTATTTTTCCTTTCCGGTTGAGTGTAAGTGAGGTGGAAACTGAAGATCGGACATTCTACACTGGTTTTATTCACGATGTAAGTGACCTTCAGACTGCAAAAGAGCAATTGGAACAAATGAATACACAATTGGAGCAGTTAGTGGAAGAGCGAACCGAAGAATTATCCAAAGCAATCAATCGTCTTTTGCAAACCAACCAACAACTCATCTACGAAGTAGCGGAGCGCAAAGCGGCCCAAGCTGCACTAAAAGCCAGCGAGAAGAAAATCCAAGCGGCTTATGAGAAAGAAAAAGAGCTGGGAGAACTGAAAACCAACTTTGTTTCGATGGCTTCGCATGAATTCAGAACGCCTTTAACAACGATCAGTTCCTCTGCGGGCTTACTCGCTCGATATACGCTTAGTGAGCAACAAGAAAAACGAGAAAAGCACATCCAACGCATCAAAAAATCAGTGCAACATCTCACTGGAATTTTGAATGATTTCTTGTCATTCAACAAACTCGAAGAAGGCAAAGTAGAGGTTAATTTATCGCTTTTTGATTGGGGAAATTTCTGCCAAGAAGTAGTAGAAGAAATGAATGGAATGCTCAAAAAAGAACAAAAAATAGAAACTGAATTAATTGATAATCAAAATATTAAATCAGATGCACGACTACTAAAAAATGTGTTGTACAACCTCTTCTCCAATGCCATCAAATATTCTCCAGAACGATCAACCATCAAGATAAAGAGTACCGTCCAAAACGACCAACTTCACTTCAGTGTGCAAGACGAAGGCATCGGAATTCCAGAGGCAGAGCAGCAGTATTTATTCAGTCGTTTTTTCCGTGCCAACAATGCAACTACGATCAAAGGAACAGGACTTGGTCTAACCATCGTGAAGCAATATTTAGAGTTGCTCGGTGGCGATATTAACTTCGAGAGTGAAGAAGAAAAAGGCTCTATTTTTTATGTCAATTTACCTATCCAATGAAAAAGATTTTAGTGATAGAAGACGAACAGGAAGTTCGCGAAAACTTGGTAGAATTACTAGAACTTTCCGATTACGAAGTAGTGGATGCCGACAACGGAAAAGTAGGCGTACAGCAAGCGATGCTGCATTTACCAGATTTGATTCTTTGCGATATTATGATGCCTGAATTGGATGGTTTCGGCGTACTGCGCATACTCGAACGTAAAGCAGAAACGACGGATATTCCTTTTGTTTTTTTAAGTGCAAAAGCAGATAAAAGTGACTTTAGAAGAGGCATGAATCTAGGTGCGGACGACTACATCACTAAACCCTATGACGACGTAGAGTTACTGGATGCCATAGAAATGCGCTTGAAAAAAAGTGAGCGCATGAAGAACATGGCAAATCAGTCAAAGCAAGATTTTAAGAGTTTTATTAACGAAGCAAAAGGCTTAGAAGATTTCAAGCAATTATCTGATAATCAAGAAACTAGAACTTTTTTCAAAAAAGAATTTATTTTTCAGGAAGGTGATCTTCCGAAGCGACTTTATTATCTTCAAAAAGGAAAAGTCAAACTTTGTAAAGTGAATGAATTAGGAAAAGAATATTTATTGGACATCGTAGAGGCAGGTGAGTTTTTTGGGTCTTTGGCCTTGCTGCAAGGAGAAGAATATGCGGAATCAGCAATGGTGATGGAAGACGCGAGCATTGCTTATATTCCAAAGAATGATTTCCTTTTATTGCTTCACAATAATCGAGACTTTTCAGCACATTTCATCAAATTATTGGTGAGCAATGTGCAAGAACAAGAAGGAAAATTATTGAGCCTAGCATATAGTTCCATTCGCAAAAGAGTTGCGGATGCTTTATTAGAACTGTACCAAATTGAAGGAGAAAAAATTTCCATTCTGCGCGATGATCTGGCGAGTATGGTAGGTACCGCGAAAGAAAGCGTAATTCGAACCTTGCGGGATTTCAAAAATGAGGGTCTGATTACAACCAAAGACGGCATCATCACTGTGCTCAGTATAACTGAACTAGCGAAGATGCCGAACTAACACAATTGATAACACCCGTATATTTTTTGGTTTTAAGCAGCGAAACTGACGTAGTCTGTAGTGTCCTTCTCCACAGTCTCTTCTCAAACTGACACCTTCATTTGTTTGGATTCGAGGATTTCGCATTTTCGTTATTCGGTCTTTAGTTTTTTGTGCGTCGCTGTTTTTTGCTTAATTGACAATGCAAAGGTAAGCGCAAAGTATTTTTCATACATTGATAAAAGTCATTATGTGAAGTGATTTTTGTCAATTTATTTAGCGAAAATTCGCTAAATATACTAAAAACAATTACAACCCTCTGCATATCAGTTCTTTATAATTATAAAGTATCCAATAAATTTAGTGCAATTATTTTTGTTTTACCTTTTTTGTGACATTATATCATTGAGTCATTCATCATTAGATGCAACCCTTCCAATAAAATTGTCCTCATCTAAACAGATGTTCTTCTCAAAATTTAAAGCTATGTTAATACAAATTAGAATCAGATTTCTACTAGCTTTCCTCCTTCTTCTAGCTTCCTGCATAGATGAAATTGAGCTAGTTCCAGAGAAAGATCAATTGAAAGGCGTTGCAATTAATGCAAGTCTTATAAAAGGTGATCCATCCATAATTTCAGTACTCGTAAAACCCATTTTTACTTTTAGTGGAGACAGCCGAGCTATCACACCTGTAGATGAGGTTTATCTACAAAACGAGCAGGGCGAACAGTATTTAATCGAGAATCGTGTTGCTATTGGACAATATTGGCAACGCATCGATCCTAGTTTCGATATTAACTATGAGGATCGCTACCAAATAGTAGCGAAACTTGCGGATGGAAGAGTTTATGAATCTGCTTTTGTACAAGTGCGTCCAAAAATTCCGATAACATCCCTTAATTTTGAGATTATCCAGCAAAACCTATTGAATCCTACTACGGGAAACTTAGAAGCGCGCGATTTTATTCAGTATACAATTAGCACCCCAGTAGTTACTTCCTCTATGGGTAAAAAGCCCTATTTGCGTTGGAAATCGCTAAAAACCAATCGCTATCTGATCGAGCAAGGAATTATATGTTATACGACTCAATCCGCCGACGTGAATTATATTGGTTTATTCGATGGAAACCAGTTTACTACTGATACACTCACTGATTTTCCGTTTTTTACAGATTTTGTAGATGGTAGTTTCTCGGATACATACTATTTTACGGTCTTGCAAGAGAGTCTAACAGAAGAGGCATACCAATATTGGAATCAAGTTAGTCTTTCCATTAATAGAGACGGCAATATGTTTGAACCAGCAGCGGGACTCATTAGCACCAATATTCGCAATGCTTCAGGAGTAGAAGATGAAGTGCAAGGCTTCTTCTATGCAACTGAACAAAGTGTTATCACCATCCGAATCTGCCCAAGTGATGTAGGACGTTCTACGCAGATACAGGTTTGCAATGGTTGTCTTTGTCAACGCACTGAACCACCACTTTTTTGGGAACTTTGTGATTGAAAAGCATTATGCTTCGTCATTTTTCTGATCTACCCATTTCATCACAGAAAAAGCAGTCAGCCCATGTACCACCGAAGATAGCATGATGATGAAAATAACCGTTGCTCAAACCCATTCCATCTCTGGAAAAGTGGCTGTTCCCATTACATATGTTAAGTAGTAAATAGAACCAATACCCTGAATACCAAAGAAAGAGAGTATTCCCATCAAGATTGATTTCTTTTCTTTAGAAAGCAGTCCTTGCTCCTAGTTTAAAATCCTGTCGAAATAAAGATGTTCGATTCACTGACCTCACCGCCCTAATTTCAGCAGATAAATCCTACAGCCAATGTCGTTTAGCAAATTTCAATCTGCGGAAAACTATCTTTCGTAGTTATCAAAACTTCATTCTTCACGAACGTTATGCACACTCAATACACTTACAAATTATTTCTTAAACAGATATATCTTTTATCTTTGGAACTTACCTATAAATCTCACAACAGAACATGGAAAATACAATATTAGGCATCGGCTCCAGAGTAAAACATCCTGCTTATGGCGATGGCGTCATCATTCGTCTGCACCCTGTGGCATACGACGTTTGCTTTATGCTCTATGGCATCAAACAAGTCGGAAAAGAATACGAAAAATGGGAAATTGTTGAAGCAATTCCAACGCAAGAAGGTATATCTTATTCTGAAATGGAAAAGTCGCTCATCAAAGTGCTGCGCAACTATAATGGATTAAAAGAAGAAGTAGCACTAGGTGACAAATGGGAAGATGGAACGCTCATTTTACAACCCAAAGACAGCAGTTTGAAAGAAAAGGAACTATCTATCGAATCCTTTTTCCACAAAATCGTAATGGTGCGAGATCGCTTGCGCGTCATGGAGCAGCGCATTAACAGTAGCAAAAACTTGAGTGATGAGGAAAAAGTCAACTTGCAGCAATATTTGACTCGAATTTATGGCAGTCTGACTTCTTTTAATGTGCTTTTCAAATATAAAGAAGATCACTTTGTGGGAGAGCGGAGTAGATAATACGCCTTAAAAAATCTGACAAGGTTTTGTTCAATTAAATTGTTGATTATCAAATTTATAGTGCTTCACTAGCGCTATAAACCTGTCAGATTTTAAGTCCTCAATTAATTATATTTCTACTCATAAGTTTAAAATCTAGGTTCTTTGACAAATTCCGTGATGTTTCCTCAAACAGGCATCGAGCCTGTTTGAGGAAATCAAGGTTTATAAAGGTAGAAATAGGGCTTGGCCCAATTTCTACCTTTATAAACCTTGATCAAATGGGTTGGACTCGACGTCCAATTCATTTGAAAAAAACGCAAAATCAATGATTTCACTGGATCTGTCAAAGAACCAAAATCTAAAAGAGCACATATACTTTTGTGCCCTTTGTCCCTTTGTGGTTCATCAAAAGTTGGTGGTTCTAGCCATAAATCTTAAAACCACTTAGCCCTCATTACCTCCCCGAAAACAGATTCCAAAGCCCCGATTGCATCAAATGCTCTCTAGCTGACATCGAACTCGCCAACAGCAAATTCGGGCGACGCTCACCACCACCCGTTTGGGTTTCATAAACCAAGACTTTCACATTAGAATCCAAGCCATTCTTGTGACGATAGGGCAAATTTGCAATTTGATCTGGAAGTGGACTGCGGTCTTTGTCATAGAAACTTCTTTGACTCGCTACACTATAATCTATTTCATCGAAATCGGTATATACTCTATTCGGAGCAGCTTCCACATAGAACACGAACATTCGATATTTGCCACGTTCTGGCACGAATAAGCTACTCAAATAATTGGTGAAAGAAAGACTCTGATTGAAAACAATACGAGATGGCCAACGATATTGATTGCGCTTCGATGTACCATTGCTATTGATGGCTTCCATCTGCGTTGCAATCATAAATCCATTGTCAAATTCAAAATAACCCTTATTTTCATAACCTCTTGAATCTAAAGAACTTGCAATTAACCGCTCCACTTCACCAATCGTTTCAATGGAAGTAAAGAAATCTAATGGCAACGTAATTTCCGTAGAAGCCGCTGGCATCATTGCCGAAAAGGCACGCCGAGCATCATTATAGCTTTCCTTTCTCTCGTAGCCTGCATTATTGTCGTAGCTATCCATTGGATCGTTCGCTGCCAAAGAAGCATTAGGTTGCTCGAAGTCGCTGTAAGGATCATCGAACAGTGGATCGCTGTACTGATAGCGATTGTTTTCTGTGGCGAAAGCCTCCTCTTCTTGAGTTGGCTGCTGAATGCTGGTCTCGTAATTTTCTGTAGCGTAAGGATCGTATTGCTCATAAGAAGTTGGTGTGCTATTGTTGCTAAATTCATCCGCAATCACCAATTCGTCTTCCTCTTCTTCCACTAAAACTTCCACTTCCTCATTACTAAAGACCAATCCCCATTGCAAGCACTCTTGCGCTTGCTGCTCTTCCATTTGGGAGTACACTTTCTTCCCTAACAGCACACTCTGCGTTTTCATAATCACTTCGTAATCCTCGCCATTCGACTTGATGATTTTCCAAAAAACAGCCTCTTGCTCGCTATATCCACCAGCTGTACCTTCGATCGGTTCGCTTCCCCAAAAATTAATCAATTCATACATAATCGTTCCCAACACTTCGCTGGCTAAAATATCATCCGCCACTTTTTCAGACATCTGCGGACAATCAATTGGCGCAAATTGTGGAATTTGTGCTTGCTGGATATAAGCATGAATTTCTATCATTTGTAAATTCTCTTCTGTCTGCTCTTGCGCCAACAAAAGAGTGCTTAAAAATAAGGTACACCCAAAGAGTAATGATCTTCTCATCTGATTCAAAATTTTCCAAAAATTCTCTAGTAGCAACTGAAGGTCTTCAAAATACTTAATACCTTGC
>JBCDFY010000235.1:0-11246 GCA_039176995.1 Bacteroidota bacterium | reverse complement strand
TCTTTCCTTTTCATCTTCAATGAACTTTATCGTTGTTTCTTCAAGCCTATGGGATTCTATTGGGATACCTATCTTGTCAGTAATGAAATTGCATGTTGTTGGGCTACATCTATAACTTTTATTTAGATGTTCAGAATCAACCTGCAAACCTGATTTTTTAAGTATCTCTTGATATTTCGGATAATCTTTGTGAAGATTTGCATTTGTATTTCCGTCTCTACTCGTATCAAAAGTATGTTGAAAAAAATCTCCTACAAAACAGATTTTGACGTTTGACTTAATAATGCTTTTTAAAAGATTAAAGTCGTGTCCAGCAAAATCTTGAACTTCATCAACATATAGGCAGTCATAGTATTTTTCTAATCTTTGGTTTATTTCTTCCAGTACGTTGCATTCTTGTAAAAGCCTCGCAATTCTATTGTGATATAATTTTCTACCTGCTGTCATGTAGTATTTTATATCATCCCTTTTCATTCGGTTAGTCCATTGAGGAGGAATATCCCAATATAGACCTCTTGGTCTTGCTTTGTATGCTAAAAATGGTCGAAAACAAAAAGTGTATAAAAAAGGATAATATGAGTAAAGGTTTATGTTTTCTGGCATAAACCCGAACTTTTTTATGATTCCTTCTTTGAGGTTTCTTGTGTTGTTAATGGTATAAGTGATTATCAAGCATCTTTTGTCAAGAGTTAAGTCGTTAATGATAAAACTTGTTTTTCCCGACCCAGCAACAGCAAGTGTTATTGTCTTATCCATGTGATTGCATCTTTTATGTATTGCGGAGTAGTCAAGGTATTAGCTTTTTTATCTAATAGCTCAAAAGCGCAATCAGCTTTGTTTGAAAGCATATAATCCTGTACTGAAAGTGTTTTCCTTCCTGCACTAAACAATTCATTACAAGCTGCCGAATTATCATTGAAAACAGCTATTTCAAATGTTGAAATATTATTGTCCATGTCACTAAATACCCTTATAAAAGGGTCAGTATAATCGCTGAAATCATCAACACATTTTTTTTGAAAATCCCCGTCGTTATCTCT
This sequence comes from Bacteroidota bacterium, assembly GCA_039176995.1. Classification (GTDB taxonomy): domain Bacteria; phylum Bacteroidota; class Bacteroidia; order Chitinophagales; family Saprospiraceae; genus JAAUTG01. The sequence continues at coordinate 10,206 of JBCDFY010000235.1, read as the reverse complement.
GATAACAGCAGTTCTGATTTCTAAATGCTTTGCTAAATTCAAGTACCTTTTAAAACTTGTTCCACCGACAGAAATTATATGAATGTCGGAGTCTTCGAAGTTCTCTGTCGTTTCATTTTTGTAGAACGCTTGCATCAATATAAACTCTGCATCGCCTTCAACTAATATCATTCGCTTGGAAAGTATAAATTCCAATATATTGTTATCAGGTGCCTTCATAAAGAATTTTGCTGTTCCCTCGTCAATATCTTTCAATAATACAGGTGTGGTGCTGTTACTATTCAGCATTATTGATTTGCGTAAATCAAGTCTGGTACTTATCAAATTGCTATGTGTCGCAATGAAAAGTTGTTTGTTTTCTGAATTATTTATCCGTCCTATCAACTTTTTCATATTGATGTGGCTTAAATGATTTTCAGGTTCTTCGAGTAGAATTACGTCAAGTTCACTTTCGTTTTTTTGTAGAGCAAAATCAGTCTTGATAAAACATTGTCTCCCTTTTCCTTTATTCTCTAACTCAACGCTTCCTTCCTTAATCGTTAAATCGGTTTGTAAGTTTGATTTTGAATTGGTACGTACTGAAAATGAATAATCATCAATTTTATCATTCAATTCTTTGAGAATGTCCGTCTTAAATTTTTCTTTATGTTTTCTATATTCATTTTGATGCTTATTTTTTTCAGCATCCTTTACGTGGCTATTGTACAGGGTTTTGATGTATGATTTAGTTGCATATTCATTGTTAATTTGAGTACTGTCAAGCAAAAGATGCTGCATGAATTTTCTATATCCTGTATAACTTTCTCCTGAAAATGTTTTAAAACTTATTGAGTAGTATTCAAATGGAAAGTTGTCCTCCGCTTGTTCTAATATCTCTTTGATTTCTGTACTTAAATCATCTCTTGGCTCGCACTTTAATTGTAATCCATGAGCAGGAATATTGTCAGAATTAAACTTGCCGTCTAAATCCTTATTGTTTTGATCGTTCAAATATAATTCAACAAAAAGTATCGGCAAATCTTCATATTTCTTTTCCGAGCTGAGAAAATCCTCAATTACATCTGTATTAAATAAATTGTCTAATCCGTAACCTTCTACTTTATTCCTACTCCCACTGAGAACTACATCTATTCCTGTTAAAATTGTACTTTTTCCTGCTTCATTATCCCCAATCAATAAGTTTAAGGAATCATTGAATTCAACAGAAAATTCTTTAAATCTTTTGAAGTTTTGAAGCTTGATTCGTTCGATAATTCTCATTTGTCTAGGCTTATTTTTTCATTATCAGATGGAAGTAATTGTTGAGTATAGGGCGAAAGAATTATATATTAACGAAAGCATACATATCGCAAAATCAACAAAAAAGGGTAGCAGCAAACCCAAAAGCTCGCTCTACCCTTTAAAATCTTAAAAAGCTAAACCAAACGTTCAACTTCTATTTCTTCTTTGGTTCATTTAACGAGTTAGTAAATTTTACGCTCCACTACCAAAATAGTTGCACTATTAGAGGAAGTGAAAGGTCTAAGAACACGAAGTTCTCAACCTTCAAAATTCCGTGTTCGCTATTCGATATTCTATTTCAAAGTAAACGAAGCCCCCGCTCTCACCCATCTTCCAGGCATCGTCACCAAATTCGTTTCCTTATACTCCACATCCAACAAATTCATCGCTTCCACAAAAGCACCAAAGCGATCACTTCTCCATTGCATACGTAAATCGACTAGTGCATAATCCTCTAAAGTTACGCGATCAAGGTAGCGGAAACGAGGATTGACGAAAAGATTATTCGTAATTTGTATCTCAGTTCCTGCCACCAATTGATGATTCAAATTCTCTAGTGCGTAGCGAGAAAAAGGAACGTCACTATCCAAGATTTCTGCATTGATGTAAGTGTACGCTAAATTAAAATGGCGGATGACGTTATTGAAGCGTAAAGTTAGAGAGGCATCAAAACCAGATAGATTGAGTGCGGCGAAGTTTTGTGGTTGCCAACGAAGGGTATCTGCTTCTTTTGTCCAATCAATCAAATCGCTTCCATCTCTTCTAAAAACACTGGCTTGGGCTTGCACACTTCCGTTTTGATATTTCAAACCTGCTTCGTAAGTCACCGCAGATTCAGGTTGCAAATTGATATTTCCAATATTGGCACGATCTTCGTAGTACAAATCTGTGAAAGTCGGAACGCGGTAAGTATAACCAGCATTCACATACGCACGAAGTCCATTGCCTGGGTTATAACCTACATCAATGCCAGGCAAGAAATTGGCATCAAAATCAGAGAAGGAATTTAATAATACACCAGGCGTCACATCCAAGCGATTGTCTGCAAAACTAAAGCGATGTTCCAAGAAAATACTTACTGCGGTACGCTCCCGCTCCCCTAGATTATTGCTACTTAAACTCACCTGATTCACATCTAAACCAATTCCTGTTACTCCTAGATCACTACTGTAAGAAGTATTCAATTCTGCACCAATGGTATTGCCAAAATGGGTGTTGCGGAAAAAATCTGGGTCTTGTCTCAAAAAAACATATTCATCTCGATTTCTACGCCAGTAAAGTCGAGGCTTAATAACCCAATCTCCCTTCAAAATACGCATATCTGCTGCCACCAAACTGGTTTGTACTTCTTCGTATTGATCCATGAAATCTGGGCTGGCATAGAAACCATTTGCCCCAAATTTACGCTCCGTAAATCCTGCAATTACATTCAATTGCTGTGTACCAATCTTCGCATTTCCTTGATAGAAAATGTTATTAATCGAATAATCTGTATTGTACTTATAGCCATCTGAAGCATCTCTGGAAAGGGATAGATATTGATTATAATTACCAGTCGATAAAGCTCCTGACAAACGAACACCATACAAGCCATTTTCACCACCTTGCAGTTTAACCTTAGCAAAAGTTTCTTTAGGCGTTTTCGTAATAATATTAATCGCTCCCGCAAAAGCATTTTGCCCAAAAACCCTTGCACCTGGTCCTTTTAGCACTTCAATCCGCTCAATATTTTCAATATCAATCGGCAGATTCATGGAGTGGTGTCCCGTCTGCGGATCACTCATTTTGATACCATTCACTAAGATCAAAGTCTGATCGAATGTACCGCCTCGAATGCTAATATCTGCTTGTACACCATGCACTCCACGCTGGCGTACATCTATGCCTGCCACGTACTGCAATAGCTCTGGAACACTAGTCGCAGGCGCAGCCTCAATTTCTGCTCTGGTGATGATGTTGATGGTTCTAGAGGCTTCTGAAAAAGGTAATTCTAAGCGGTTTTCTTTAATGATAATGTCCTCTAAATCAACGGATAAGCTATCGGATTGCTGTGCTTGAAGAGAGAGAGTTGTTAGTGATAATGAGGCTATGAGTAGTAAGTAAAGTTTCATAACAGTCGTTTTAAATTTTCCTACAAAACTGGTGATCGTCACTGGATGACTTCCCGTCATCTAGTGACTTTCGTTGGTTTGGGTAACTTTTTTCAAGCCGCGAAATTAGTATTTCTGTGAACTTTTTTCACAAAATTCTTGTAGAGTGCGATGAAGAAGTCAGATAGGATAGGAATTTTTGACTGCTCATTTCTAAAACCAAAAACAATGTCAAAAAAACTAAAACTAAGAGGAAGAGATTTAATTGAAATCAATTATCCGCAAGGACGCGTAATTGGAGTGGCAGTAAGCGTGATGATGCGTCATTTTAAGCGCGAGAAGAAAGAAGTAGTTTTGGCAAAATTGAGCGAAATTCTAAATGTGCCAGAACAATTTGAAACGCACGAACAATTTGCACCAATCGCCAAGGAACTACTAAAAGAGACTACAAATATCAACATCATTGCCTTAAATGATGAACCAAAAGATTATCCGATTTTCGGAGCAGAAAACATCGAAGAAGGCGCGAAGCAACAAATGTACACTGCGATGCGCTTGCCTGTAGCGGCTGCTGGAGCACTGATGCCCGATGCACATCAAGGTTATGGCTTGCCAATTGGTGGAGTTTTGGCTACTGAGAATGTGATCATTCCTTATGCGGTCGGCGTGGATATTGGTTGTCGAATGGCATTAACGATATATGATCGAAGTCCTGATTTTTTGAATCAAAATCGCGATAATTTAGTGGAAATGCTGAAAGTAAACACACGTTTTGGGTTCAATAGCTTTGATGATCCGATGGATGATGCAGTGTTGGACAATGCGCTTTTCCAAGAGGTAAAAGTTGTCAAACACTTGAAAGACAAAGCTCGAAAGCAAATTGGTTCTTCGGGTTCAGGTAATCATTTTGTGGAGTTTGGGATTGTGGAAATCAAAGACGAGAACAATGAATTTGATCTGCCATTAGGGCGCTATTTGGGCGTTTTGTCGCATTCTGGGTCGAGGGGTTTTGGGGCGAATATTGCGAAGCATTATACCAAATTGGCAATGGAAAGTTGTCGTTTACCAAAAGAAGCAAAGCATTTAGCTTGGTTGGATATGGATAGTGAAGCAGGAATGGAATATTGGTTGGCGATGAACTTGGCTGGCGACTATGCTTCTGCTTGCCACGATCATATTCATCGTCGTTTGGCGAAGGCTTTAGGCGAAAAACCAATTGCCAAAGTAGAAAATCATCACAACTTTGCTTGGAAAGAACAACTAGCAGACGGTCGCGAAGTCATCGTACACCGAAAAGGCGCAACGCCTGCTGGAAAAGGAGTATTAGGAATCATTCCAGGGTCAATGACTTCGCCTGGCTACATTGTGCGAGGAAGAGGAAATGCACTAGCCGTCAATTCGGCTTCTCATGGTGCAGGACGCTTAATGTCCAGAACGAAAGCCAAAAAAAGTTTCAACCATAAAATATTGAAAGTGCATTTGAAAGAAAAGGAAGTAACGCTCATTGGCGGTGGCTTGGATGAAGCTCCTTTCGCTTATAAAAACATCAATGAAGTCATGAATTTCCAGACGGATTTGGTAGATGTTTTGGGTTCTTTTATGCCGAAGGTGGTGCGGATGGATCGGTAATGGGAATAATTTAGGGACTTCCAAATTTTCAGATTCGGTATAAAGTAAATATGTGAGTATATTGTTCATCAATTCTCGCTTTGAAATTTGAATTCAAGGTTTATTAAACAGTCTATAGTCTACTATAAATAGTGATTTTTTAGCCTTTCCAGTAGATAGGATTTCAGAAATTTAAAGCACTTTCTAAGTTTAATGGAATTGTGTTGTTAATTGTAAAGACAATTCTTATTATATTTGTGCAGTAAACCTTAACTCAAAGAATTATCCTACCATGAATAAAACGACTGGACGTACTTGTTTTATTATATCGCCAATTGGTGATGAAGGTACCGAAAAAAGAGAAAAAGCAGATAAGGTTTTTAATCATATTATTTTACCTGCTGCAAAAGATATTGGATTAGAGGCAATACGTTCAGACCACGTAACAATTCCTGGTATGATTAATGCCCAGATAATTAGACATATTCTTAATGATGAAATGGTCGTAGCAGATCTTACTGATCATAATCCAAATGTATTTTATGAGTTGGCGTTAAGGCATGCATTTAGAAAACCAGTAGTTCAATTAATTCAAAAGGGACAACCAATACCATTTGATGTTCAAGGAAGTAGAACAATACAGTATGAATTAGATTTAGATGGAGCAGCTAGAGCAAGAGAACAAGTCAAAGCACAGATGTCATCTGCGCTCAAAGATAATTATAAGGCAGAGTCACCAGTTACGATAGCGGCCAGGTTAGACGAACTAACTAATTCTGATGAATCTAAGTCAGAACCAATATTACAGACTATATTAAACCAACTAGATGTTCTCAATAAGTCTGTTTCCGAAATTGAGCAAACATTTGTCAAAAATTCCAAAGAGTTCAGCAAGAGTATCCCTACAATTTTTAAAGAAGATCTTTCAAAAATTCTGAAAAGATATTCTATGGAAATAAGCTTATTACAGGCTGTGAGAAATGCAGGGGTAATAGGCTTATATAGAAGAAGGGAATCAGCAATACAAGCGTTCTCTAGTCATATTGATGAAGAATCAAAGGAAATAATGATTGTGGGCTCCTCCTTGAAAGGATTATTACAAAAAGAAGAATACTCAGATATAGCTGATAAAATAAAATTTAAAAAAAATGCAGCTAACGTGAGAATTCGCTTTTTGCTTACACACCCTATTGTAGCTGATTTTAGAGCGAATCAAGAAAATAGAAGACCCACAGAGATTGGAGTTGAAATCATTCAAAGTTTGAAAATTCTTCAAAATTGGGGAATACCTCCAAATTGGGTTAGACTATATTTAGGGACTCCAACTTGTTTTGCGATTAAGACCACAAGGCATATGTTAATTAATCCTTATCCATATATATCTGTATCATTTGAATCGCCATGTATCATTCTAGAGCATCATCTTGACGGAGGAGCAACTAGACAGAGTTATTTTTTTGAAGAATTTGCAGGTAGACATTTTGGAGCTTGGGATACAGGACTTTCAGTACATATAAAAGATTATAACACTACCATAAATGAGTGTCAAGAAAAACTTCAAGAATATGCCGATAATGTAGATCAGTTGTTGCAAAGAGGAAAAAAAATATCAAATAGCTAGTATTTGAGAACCTAATACCTTTGTAGATTGTATGTGAATAAAATAAATACTATGTTATGCATTAACCCTGACTGTAAGAAACCAGTATTTGCAGAATAAATGATTGTAGAATACAGAAGTTATTTTTAAATGATTTATGTCCATTTTTTTGACCACTTCAAGCCTTATTATCAAGAAAGATCAATAAAGCTATATCTATTAGTGCAACACTTTGGTAGGTTTTTGATTTTTTAGAGCTGTCAAAGATGTAATCAATTGATTATCAGTATTTTAAGTTAATTAGCGTTAGCTTTTTAATATGCTGATTATCAACTACTTATAAAAAGTTGCCGAACTATTGTTAGTGGTTATTCACAAAGAATTTGTAAAGACAAATTGATACACTGAAAATCAATCAGTTAGCCTATATAAATATTATTTGCGAATAAGGTCTATTAATTAATTATCGTTATCCATAATAACACCTAAAAAACAACCTCACAAGAGCTCCTTTAGGTTTCTGTAATGAAAAGATTTACTTCTCATCATTACAAACGAAACATGAAACTAACATTCACTACTACCATCCTTCTATTATGTTTTTCCATTAATGCTCAAGTCGAATATTTGCGCCTAAGTCCAGCTCAAAAAATTATACAAAGAGTTGGAGCTACTGATGTAACTATTGAGTTCTCTAGACCTCAAATGAAGGGGCGAAAAATATTTGATGGATTAGTTCCCTTAGGGAAAATGTGGAGAACAGGAGCGAATGAAAACACCATTATTGCTTTTAATCATCGTGTTAAAATTGGTGAGACTGAAGTGGCAGAAGGCAAATATGCACTGATGACTAAACCCATGCAAGAACAATGGGAAGTCTACTTATATACAGATACTAACAATCTGGATGTTCCGAATCCAATAGATAGCAGTAAATTAATCTATTTGACAACAGTACCTAGCCGAAAACTAGCAATTACAGAAAAAACGCTAGTCATCAATCTGTACAATATCACAGAAACGACTGCCGATCTAGGAATTAGTTGGGAAAATACAGCTGTTCGGATTCCGATCACTTTCTATACCAGAGAGGCTATGGAAAAGCAAATCGAAAAGGAGTTCAAACAAAACACTTTTGATTATAGCATCGCAGCTTCTTATTATAGTCAAAGAGGAATTGAACTGCAAGAGGCAAAGCAATTGCAAGAATTGGCAATGGAACTCAAAGAGCAACCAAGTGCTTGGGATTATCACAGTTATGGCATGATTTTAATGCAACTAGAGGAGCAAGAAAAAGCAATAGAAAATCTTCAACGCTCTTTGAGAATGGCAAAGGAAAGTGGAAATGATTATTTGATTAAAGAGAACGGGAAGGTTTTAGCGGAAATGAAATAGCCTGAAGTGGACAAAAGTCAAAAATTAACCGATTTGTTCACTTCAAGCAAAATAGAAAGAACTTCAGTGAAGTTCCTACAAATTCAGCAACAGCTTCACTGGATCTTCAATTAAGTTCTTCACTTTCACCAAGAAAGTTACCGCAGAGCTTCCATCAATCACACGGTGATCGTAGGACAATGCCACATACATCATAGGACGAATTTGTACTTCTCCATTCACAGCAACTGGACGCTGCTGAATGGTATGCATTCCTAAAATCGCAGATTGTGGTTCGTTCAAAATTGGCGTACTTAGGAGTGAGCCGAAAATACCACCATTAGTAATCGTAAATGTTCCGCCGCTCATTTCTTCTAAAGACAATTTACCATCCCTCGCTTTGATCGCCAAATCTTTAATACTGTGCTCAATTTCAGAGAGCGTCAAGGATTCCACATTTTTTACTGGAGGAACAACCAAACCATTCGGCGTAGAAATCGCAACAGAAATATCTGCATAATCGTGATAGATCATGTGATCGCCATCAATGAAGGCATTCACATCCGGCATTTCCAATAGAATCTTCGCGCACGCCTTCGCAAATGGAGACATGAAACCTAGCTTGATTCCGAATTTTGCGACGAATTCTTCTTGATACGTCTTGCGCATTTTCATCAATGCCGACATATCAATTTCATTGAAAGTCGTCAGCATCGCCGTATTGTTCTTCGCAGAAACCAGTCGCTTCGCAATCGTTCTACGCATACGACTCATTTTTTTACGGTCGTCGTTTCTGCTGAACGCTTCGCTCCGAGCCGCAGGAGCAAGAGTCGTTTTTGGCTCTTCTTTTTTCGCTGCTGGCGCAGGTGCAGCTTTCTGAGCATTTCGTGCATCTGCTTGTGTGATACGACCATCTCTACCTGTACCTTTCACGTCTTTGGCATCAATGCCTTTTTCGTCTAACACTTTTCTCGCCGCAGGAGAAGGATGTCCTGTCGCATAGTTTTGACTGCTGCTTGTTTCCGCAGGTTTTGCCGCTGTTTCAGCTTTCGATTCGCTACTTGCACTTGAACTTTCTGCCGCTGCGCCTTCCATCACTTCAATCTTCGCCACCAAAGCACCAATCTCTAAATCTTCCCCTTCTTTTGCTACATGAACCAACTTTCCAGTCGCTTCCGCAGGAAATTCTAAAGTCGCTTTATCAGATTCAAACTCGCAAATGGGGTCGTCTAAATTCACGATTTCGCCATCGCCTTTCAGCCATTGAGAAAGTGTTACCTCATTTACGGATTCGCCAATTACTGGCACTTTCATCTCTACTACTTGTCCAGTTGCACTTGCTTGTGTGGCAGCTTTAGGTTCGGCTACAGCTTCTGAGTTTTCTTCTTTTGCCTCTTCGCTCGCTGAACTACTGCCATTCGCTGATGCACTTGTGTCTATCTTTGCTACCAACGCCCCAATCTCCAAATCATCGCCTTCTGCTGCTACGTAAGTCAATATTCCAGTTGCTTCCGCAGGAAATTCCAAGGTCGCTTTGTCTGACTCGAATTCACAAATAGGTTCGTCCATTTCTACATACTCTCCGTTGCCTTTTAGCCATTGAGATAAGGTAACTTCGGTAACCGATTCGCCAATTACTGGCACTTTCATTTCGACGAGGCTCATTGTATTGTTGATTTGTTTATCTGTTGACTTGTTGAACTGACTTCTTTTGCTTGAGTCAGCTACTTCGGTAATTTGGCAAGTATTTTTCTAATCCGTTTAAACAGGCTCGTTTGGAAGCGAGCAAATAAGTGCGCTAAGTTAGCACATCGTTGTTATTAGGAACTACAGAATTGACGCTTACTATTCTTAGTGCCTTAGTGGTTCATAAATATCACTTACACACGAAAAAAAAGAGCATTTCAAGAAAAACCCGAAATACTCTTTTTTAGTTTTATTTCAATAAAAGAAAATTGAATTAATTCTTTCCTTTTACATTACTTACGATTGCTGCGAAAACATCTGGATTATTAACAGCTAAATCTGCCAACACTTTCCTGTTTAATCCAATACCGTTTTCTTTCAATTGGAACATCAATTTAGAATAGCTGACGCCATTCAAACGAGCAGCAGCATTTATTCTAGTAATCCACAATCTACGGAAAGCACGCTTTTTGTTGCGGCGATCGCGATAAGCGTATTGCATTCCTCTTTCTACTGCGTTTTTGGCAACAGTGTAAACTTTACTTCTTGCGCCAAAATATCCTTTAG
>JBCDFY010000234.1:0-11255 GCA_039176995.1 Bacteroidota bacterium | reverse complement strand
CCATTTCGGATTTCGGATATTGTCATTTTAGCTGTGGATGGGAACGAAGCGCAGTTTTGCCTTTGCAAAACCAAATGCTAAGTGCATTTGGCGGAGTGAACCGCGATAGCGGATGGGTGGCTTTGGTAGGGGAGAACAGCTCTTTAAGAAGACAGAGGCTAGATGTCAGAAGTCAGACGGGTTGCGGTTTTAGGTGAGTATGTATTGTTAGAAATGAGAGATTTTGTAAGGAGAATCGCTGCATGTAATCCTGAAAATCTTATCATCCTGCGAATCCTGATTCTGACAAGAAGAAAGGCGAAACAGTTAGCGAGTTGGGATATGATTTAAGACTCCAATTACTTTTCCTCCAATTTTCGTGGCTTTTCTAAAGGAGAATACCTATCTTTACAATCATTCCTTTCAGCCATTTGAACACTACATGATGACTCAAAAAATGATTACGTATTTACCATTTCCAAACAAAGCAGTACAGCTACACTTGCCTTCTTATTTTAGGAAAACCAATTCCATTCCCTTTTTTTCAATTTCGTATTCACACATTATGGTGATCTAGTCTCTGTTGCCTGATAGTACTTTATAGATTATCTATTCAATTACACTCAAATTCTATTAAAATGACCGAATCAAAGACAGCTACCTCGGTGTCGCAAGAGCTCAAGGACAATTACGGACATGTTTTTGCAGCTTATTTGAACATGGCGCAACACAATGCCTTCAACATTCTTTCCAACATTAGCAAGCAGATGGAAATAGAGGACGAAAAGCTAAAAGATGATAGCGGCATCGCCAGTGCGGCTACTCTGCGAATGTTATCTCCTATGCACAATGTTGACAAAACAAACGAGCCCATACAGTCATTTGATGTCTTCATTCAACCCGACGCTATCTTCGCAGATGGGCGCGTTTTAATTTCGCTTGAAGGCAAATTCTCTTCCACAAATGCGAAGACTAAACAAAAACATCAATACATTCCACCCGACCAACTTCCCTATTTAATTAGTCGCCTAAAGCATCATTTTCCATTCTTACCCGATAATATAGAAATAGAAGAAATGGGAGGTTTTTTACAAAACACCTTCCATAGACTTAGACAAGAGCGGAATTTTTTCACCCATTTCGCGTACAAAAAAGATAGAAGCAAATTCACTACCGTTGATGTCGAACCTTACTGCAAGAAAGCCTTTGAAAAACTAATACTGCATATAGAAAATGGACTAAAGACGGGCAATGATCCTTATCGAGGTTTTGACGCCACACTTTTGGGTACAACTTTTGGACAAGCCAATATCAACCAACTAAAGCCATTTGAAAACGAAATCCTTATATGGGAAAAAACTGAAGATGATTTTACCACTTTTGGTTTAGCATTTTTCATTTGTCTGTTTTTGGAGAAAAAATATGCTACTCAGTTTTTAGCAAAAATTGCTTTAAGCCATTCTTTCTCTACTTTGGAGAAACGACTTTTAGAAGAATGGTTTTGGCAGTATTGTTGTCGAATGCCGCGCCCAAGATTAGAGAGCAGCGACCCCATTTTGGATATGTTGAACGAACTGGGACGTTGTCCAAAAAACATCTATCATCACCTATCAGAATCGGATAAAGCTCTTTTCCACATTAAACCAGAAATAGCCGGCGAACCCGAATCCCCTCAAGATGAAATCGTCAAATTTATTCGCTTCAATGACCGTTTTGCTTATCTAGCGCTTCAATATTTAGATATTTCCGAAAGTTTCGACCGCCTACGCTTTCAAATTCATCTAGGAAAATATTTGAAAAAGACCTACGAAAAGCAAGGCTTCGGTACTCGAAAAATTTACCAAAATCTCCGCACTTTCGGTAGATTATCTCATTACCAAGATCACGAAAATCATGCTCCGAGCGACTGGAAGAAACGAGCAGAAGACATCAAAGAGCCTTCTCTTTGGTACATAGATGAAATTGAGCAATTCGGACCTCGCTATCAGATTACTGGCAATCGAATTGGAATTAAAATTTTTGATCAAAAAGTGGAAAAGGAAAGTTGGTGGTCTTTGGCAGACTACGCCAGAGAGAGCAATCACCGCCAAAAACACCTTCAACCCGATTTTATTCTTAGTACAAATGACTTACCCAATCTGTTTTTCTATCAATATTTATATGAACAACAAAAAGAACCTTTAATTGCAGATAGTGCAGAAGACTTTCTGGAAAAATATGCTGCGGAGTTCCACACTTTCGTTGAAATGGCAAAAAAAGGGAAAATAAAGCGAGTAGAAAGATTGGGAACTTATACTTGGAAGGGGAAACAACAAACAGACATCAAGAAATTTCATAAGAAACCACTTTTTCCTTTTGAGAAACCTGATGAAAGTAAAAAGGGAAAGGACAAAAACGTCTATACGAAACAGGAACTGGATGAATTGGAGAGTAGAAAAGAGGAACTCCAAGCATCAATAGATCAGCATTTCTCTCTAATCAAAGTCGGTCATCTGCCCGATAGTTTGAGGGAGTACTTGCTTGGATATAAAATAGAAAAAGATCAACGCAAATTGAAAAGGCGGCTCATCACTCGTCGTAATAAAGCTGAAAAACGCTTGCGTGCCTTAGAAAGAGAAGCAAAAAGAATAGCGAAAATTATAGGTCTGCCAAATATGGATAACATTGAAGACCAAAAACTCTTAAAGAAAGTTGAAAAGGAGCTGGAAAAAGGAAATTATGTTCCAGTGGAGGCGAAATGGCGTGTACAAAATGGAGAAATTGCGGATTGGTTGGTGCGCGATATGATCTTTTTGAAACCTCGACAAATTGGAACAAAGAACGACGGTATGCCAAATGGGCAAGAAACTAGCCGATTGCAAAAAGCATTAGCCTACTATTCCATGTATAAGAGAGAGGTGAAAGATATGTTCAATCAATTGGGATTTGATAAAGGCAGTTATCCACATCCTTTTCTAGACAAAATTCAATATGGCAATTACGATAGTGTGCGTAGCTTGTACGAAGCCTACTTGCGGGAAAAAATAGATTGGCTAGACGAAATTTTGTGGCAGCAAAGCACTTTGCGCGCTTTTGAAACCATCGAAACAAGTAGAAAAAATAGAGGCAAAGATTTACTTGCACTTAAAAAGAAACACCTGCAAGATGAGGTAAACAAAGCAGACAATGAAACACTCACCTGGGCGGAAGAATTACTGGATGCTTTGAAAGAACAGGGTGTGGCAGTGATAGATGAATTTTCAGAAAAGTATGAACACTGTATCTCTTTTTATGATAACGAATCCAAAGCGGCATTGGAGAAGGATTATTCAAAAACACCTTTAATGGTGCCTAGAGGACTTTTCCTAGAGCCCATAAAAATTGCTTTACAGAAACAGGGCTACATCGTAGCGAAAACGGACAGCGGCATCACCAGTATGTTGAAGATCTACTTTGAAAAGAAGCAACAAAAGCTATATGATTTATACAGAACTTACGCAGATGAGAGAGTAGAAAACGTTCACTTAGTTCTCAATGGTCAGCAAAAGTGGAAAGAAAAAACACGAGTCCTACAAAAAGAGTTAGATGATCTGGAGCAAAAGAAAAAGACGAGTCAAGACCAAAAGCTAGAAGAAGAAGATTTTCAAAAGTGGAATGGCTTGAAAAATATTTTTCGTCAAGCAAGAAAACATGAAAAATCTATTCGCTATACCTTGGCTTGCGATCGCGTTCTGATGTTGATGATTCATAATTTATGCGAGCAAAAGGAAAATTTCCAGTTGGGGAAAAACGACTTGAAATTGCAAAGAATTGATACGCCTAATGAGCCAAGCAATTTGCTCAATATCGAAGTAGAAATGTCGGTTTCCATTGCAGGAAGAAAAGTGGTTGATCGTTTATCAATTAGGAGATACGGAGATTTTCGTCGTTTTTTCAAAGATAAAAGAGTCGCTGTTTTGCTTCAGTATTTTCCCGAAGGAGCAGACGTTCATCGTAAAATATTACTAGAAGAGTTAGATTACTTCGACCGACATCGTCCAGCCTTCTTCGAAGCAGTACTTTCTTTTGAAGAAGCTCTCCTGAATAGATTTCCCACGCTCATCAAAGGAATGGTTGGAAATAGCTTTGCTAGTCATAGTAGACAACTTTTCAAACTTCGAGAAGTGGAAAGAAAAATGATACGATTCCAAGCATTGCAATCAAAAGGAGAGCAATCCCAAGAAGTAGAGATATTGGGTAGAGAGCTGAATGATTTAGGTCTGAAAGCAACGGCTTTAGAACAAACTATTCGCGATAGTTTTACCAACGTGAAAACACTATCGGATGAAGCAGGCGACCCAATTGAACGACTATTGATTTTTAGAAATAAGTTCGCTCATAACGAGATTCCACTATCCGAAGAATTACTGGCTATCCAACTTCCTACCTATCACACAGAAGAAAAAATAGTGGATGAAGAAATCGGATACACAGAAACCTACTACCGCATTGGTAAGAATGAAAAGTGGATTACACAACAAATCATTGATTTAGCTATTGAGAATTATCAACAATTGGCTGAATTTTAAATTATGAAGATGCATCTCATTTTGTCACAGCAAGATATGTCATTTTTCTTCCTATGATAGATTTTGTTCCTAAACTCAGAATAAAAAATGACATATCTTATCCTATTTTTGATGAAAACGATATTCTTGAAATGTACCTAATCACGATTGCTAACCTATCTGATTTCAGAAGTCATGCGCTCAACTTAAAAACATCAAATTAAAATGGAAGAATCAATAGAACTCACCAAAATCACATTAGAAAAATGGAAAATCGGCGTTTCCATTGGAAGTGCAGTCGTTAGTGCAGTCGTACTGCTTTACATTGCTATTAGAGGTTATCAAAAAGGCTTCAAAGTGTGGCTACAGCAGAAAAAGGAGGAGCGAAAAATAGCGGTAACCGAAAGCCGAATCGAAGCCTTCAAAGCGGTGTGGTCGCTGATCGAGTATTATCCCGTGAAAAAACAATTCAAGGAGAAATCTTTTATCAAAAAAGAAAAAATATCTGGTGCTTCGGATAAATACTTCCTCATACCTAAGAAAGCAAAAGAATTTATCAATAGGGTATCAGAAATATTCTACGAACAAGGACATGGCATTTTCTTAGACGCTTCTATAAGGGACGCACTGTTTGACATAAGGGATGAGGCTGTCGAATTGTTAAGAAAATATGGAGAAGTAGAAGAATCAATTGAATTTAATGATGCCGAATGCCGAAAAAAGATGAATGATGCAAGAGAAATTTTGATTAAAAAGTTGAGGGAAGAGGTTACGAAGTGTTGAGTATTCCCAAATTTTAAGATTTTCTAAATTGATAGTCTGCCTGCACTTCGTTAGGTGAGAACAGCTGTTGCCTTGTGTGAAAGTGTCAAGTGGTTGCCGTGGATGGGAACAAAGCGCAGTTTTGCCATAGCAAAACCAAATGCTAAGTGCATTTGGCACAGTGAAACGCGATAGCGGATGGGTAGGCATTTTGTTAGATGACAATAGCTTTCAAAGTAGAATAACATCAATTTTAACCTTGCTTTCCAAAATCTACAGCAGAGCTAACATTCCTTCCAAAAGATTGTAACTTACGCTCTCTCGCATTCCCAACTGACTACTTTCTTACAATCAAAATCACTAATCATGAAGCACACACTACTCATTTTAGGCATCCTGCTAATTTGCAGTTGGACGAGCAATGGTCAAAATTCTACATTGCTATTTAACGACTACGAAGGAAACGTCAATTCAGAACAGCAAAACATCATTGATAATAATCTAGCACTTCCTTCTGTGAAGCAAAACAATACCATTGTAATTGACCAAAGTATCTTGGAAAATCCTACGCTTGAGTTACGTCTTTTTGATAATCAAATACTCCGATTTGAGGAATTTGATATAGGACATAGCGGTATCAATTATCGTTATTGGACGGGGCAAAACGCCGCTGGAGATGCTGCTTTTCTCATCAATGGAGATCGAATTTCTGGACATATTTCTGGAGCATTTGGCAACTACGAGATTTATCCGCTAGGCAATGGTGTACATTTGTTTGCAGAATTGGACAACGAGCAATTTGATGGTTGTGGGAATGAAAATGAGGAACAAATTTTTACTCCAAAAGATAACAAACAAGGCACTGAAAAAAGTGTAGTCGGTACGGAGTGCTTTATCCGTTTGATCGTTGGCTACACTTCTTTAGCAAAAAGCAGAACAGCTTCTAATTTTGGACGAACCATGAACGAACATATTGGACTTGCAGTAATAGAGTCCAATCAAGGTTACGCAAATAGTGATGTGGAGTTAAGAGTAGAACTGGCATTTAGCTACGAGACGGATGATAATGAAACCTTTTTTAGCGGAACAGATGTCAATGCGCTACAATCTCAAACCGATGGAAAATGGGATGAGATTCACGGTTTCAGAGATGATTATGACGGTGATATGGTAGCATTAGTTACTGGTGGACAGCACATCTTGGTCTGTGGTCAAGCCTTTGGATTTGACTATACAGACGATGCTAATATGTTTCAGGTCTCCGAGTATAATTGCATTGTTGGAAACTATACCTTTGCTCATGAATTTGGTCATAATCAAGGTTGCCGACACGATAACGATGGTACGCAAACTCCCTTCACTTATGCCAGAGGCTACAATGATGGCGCAGAGCGAACCATTATGGCAGTTTCCTCCACACCTCCAAGAAGAAATCATTGGTCTAATCCAGACATTAATTTTCCAAGTGGCAACGTGACGGGAACAGCAGATCGGGACAATGCCAGAGCATTAGATTTTGGAGATGCGACAGTGGCAAGCCACCGCGTTACACCTATGGATTACGCTGTAGACGTAGTAGTTGAAGAAGATCAAACCATCAATATGGTGACGACTAATCTGCTCACTTCCACGAGCGATGTGGAAGCGGGCGCTATTTTGGAGTTGAAATCGCAAGGAAGCGTTACTTTGCAAGCTGGTTTTCACGCAAAGCCAGGTTCAGAAATGAGGGCTTATGTCATTCCTCTTTGTACGGCTTCCTATTCTTTGCAAGATGAAGAAAAGGTAGAGGGTCGTACAGCACAAGTAATTACTTTAGATAAGAATGATCTACAAATCGCGCCAAATCCAACTTATGGTAACATTCAGCTTACTTGGACACAACAAACGGATAAAGAAATCAATATTGAACTGAAAGATGCTTATGGGAGATCAGTTATGACGCTGTTGACCCATACTTGGTATAGTGCGGGAGAGCATCAGCTCGAAATAAATACTAGCCATTTGGCAAGCGGACTTTACTATCTCGTTTTAAATGTAGAAGAACAAGCAACTGTAAAGAGCGTTGTCATTTTGAATTAGGCTCGTACAAAGTATCAGGAATTAGGTGTTAAGACTAGGTATTCTGTACTAAAATACAGATTTTAGGACTAATCTCTAACTAAAATCCCTAAATTTCATATTTCAATAGCTAGATTTTGGCTACCTAATACCTTGTACTTAATACTTCGTAAGCGCCTAATTTTGAATCAATAAAAATATGCAGCAAACCATCATCTTCGATATGGACGGCGTGATCGTCGAAAGCGAACCAATTTACCGAGCAGTTTCTAATCGCTATTTTGCGACGCTGGGCATCAAAATTAGCGATGAAGTTTATGAAACTTTCGTGGGTGCTTCGGCGCACGAAAATTTGACTTATGTGAAGCAAAACTATTCAGTTGAACCAAGTGTGGCAGAGATGATTCAAGCATTAAGAGCGGCGTATTTGGAAGAAGTTAAGACGATGGAATTTTTACCAATAGTTCCAAATACGCGTGCGCTAATTGAACTGTTGCAAAATACTGATTATCAATTGATTTTAGCTTCTTCCGCTAATCGAAAAAACATTAATTTAGTACTAGATCGCTTAGAATTAACTGACGTTTTTGAACACAAAGTGAGCGGCGCAGAACTCCCAAAATCGAAGCCCGATCCAGCGATTTTTCTAAAAGCAGCGGAACTGGGAAAAGTTGCTCCCAAAAACTGTTTAGTCATCGAAGATTCTCGCCATGGTGTCACCGCAGCAAAAGCAGCAGGCATGAGTTGTGTGGGTTATCAGAATCCATATTCTGGAAATCAAGATTTGAGCCATGCTGATGCAGTTGTGAAGAACATGAATGAGATTGACTTAGAACTTATTGACAAGCTGCTAAAACTTTAGATGGATACACATTTTTTGAATGAGACACTGTAATTTAAGTTTTTTAAATTTTATTCCGCCGCTTCGCGGCGAAGAATCTTGGGGAGAGAGCGTCATAGAAAATGAAACCCTCATGAAATCGAAAAAAACTTTGTTTACAGTGTACTAAAAGTCCTTGATGCTTTTCGCCCTCAAAAACCCTACAGCAGAAAATTTTTCGCCGCCGAAAGAAATTTCTGTGACTTTCGGAAACGCAGGTTTCTATTTTCGGTTGTTGTCCTCTTTTGAAAACATCAACTTTACTGATTAACACTTCATCTCACGAAATTGTAACATTCATCGCAAGAATACCCTATTTTATCCATTAATCTCACCTCCCTTCATCTTTGTTGCTAGATTTGTTGTTGAGTCATTGATTATTCTCAAAAACAGATCAACACAACTTCTAAGAATTATATCCACAAACATGAAGCAATTTTTTAAGTTTTTGTTAGCCTCAACATTAGGTACATTTATTGCCATTTTTGTAGCTGGACTTGTTTTGTTTGGTATTTTCGCAGCTTCCGTTGCGGGCTTGAGTAAACAACCTACGGTACGCAGCAACTCCATTTTAGAACTCAACTTCGATCAACTCATTCCAGAGCAAACCAATAATGTACAGTTCTCACCCTATGAATTTCAAACTGATGCTATACTAGGTGTCCACGAAATTGCGCGAACGATTGAACACGCTGCTAAAGACGAGAAAATAAAAGGTATCTATCTGAAAACCAATACGTTCGGTGGTGGTCTAGTAAAAATAGATATCATACGAGAAGCCTTAGCCAACTTTCAAGCAGAAGGGAAATTCGTCCTTGCCCATTCCAAATTTTATACTCAAAGTGCTTATTTACTAGCTTCCTCTGCCGATAAAGTTTACTTGAATCCAATGGGAATGGTAGATTTTCGAGGTTTTGGTGGCGTCTTGTCTTTTTACAAAAATTTATTGGATAAGACAGAGATTGATATGCAAATTTTCTACGCAGGGAAGTTCAAGGGAGCAACCGAGCCCTATCGTTTGGAAAAACTAAGTGAAGAGAACCGTGAGCAGTTGATGGAATACATCAATGATATGTATGACAAATACTTAGAAAACTTGAGTGCATCCAGAGGCATTTCTACCGATTCGTTGCGACAAATCGCAGATAATTACTACGGTGGCGTAGCAGAGCAAGCGCAGGCAGTCGGTCTGATAGATGAAGTTGCCTACGAAGATCAAGTAATGGAAGATTTCAGAGAGCGTTTGGGATTAGGTGAAAATAAGAAAGTAAAGACCATCAACTTAGCCAAATACCACAGTGCTTCTAATATCTCAAGTGATAAAAGTTCCGATAACGTGGTGGCAGTAGTTTATGCAGAAGGTGTCATTTTGGATGGGAAAGGCGAAAATGGAATTATCGGCGATCAGCCCTATATGGAAGTGGCTAATAAATTGCGAAGAGATGATAAAGTAAAAGCAGTTGTCCTACGCATCAATTCTCCTGGAGGAAGTGCGATGGCTTCTGAAAATATCTGGCGTACCTTCACACTCTTGCGCGATGTTGGTAAACCCGTCATTGTTTCGATGGGCGAGTATGCAGCATCGGGAGGTTACTATATGGCAGCAGCAGGTGAGTACATCTTTGCGGAGGAGAATACACTGACTGGCTCAATTGGCGTCTATCGAATGATTCCTAGTTTAGAAAAAATGTATGAAAATAAACTAGGCATCACGAATGATGTGATTTCGACAGGACCTTTCGCCACAGGTTTCACTACTTCTAAAGACTTGAATGAGACGCAGAAAAAATGGATGACTGCAGATACCAAGCGTACGTATGAAGTCTTTTTGAAAAGAGTGGGTGATGCGCGGGATATGGAACGCGATGAAGTTCATGCCGTCGCGCAAGGACGTGTTTGGACAGCAAAAAGAGCGAAAGAAAATGGTCTGGTGGATGAAATCGGAGATTTGGAAGACGCCATTGCTCACGCCGTGAAAAGTGCTGATTTGGAAGATTATCGTATCAAAACTTATCCCAAATTCAAAGTGCCTTTCGAGCAAATAATTGAGGATATTTTTGATACAGAGCAAGCGCGTCAACAAGCCATTAAAGCAGAACTAGGCGACTTCTATGAGCATTATCAAATGCTGAAAAGTCTGCAAAATCAGAAAGGCGTACAGGCGATGATGCCATTCCGATTTGAGATTGATTGATTCTTAAAAGTGAACACAAACTGAGAATGTAGGATTGCATTTCCAAAATTCGCAGAAAGTCTTTTTTCATCCCGATAGCTATCGGGAAAAAGCCTTTCTGCTAATGGGTTTTTAAGGGAGAAAAGCACGAAAAATCAACAATTTTTCGTGCTTTTCTCCTTCAAACTCCCATTGGCGCATGCAAAAAATCCTCCTTACGTAAAGTCCGTATGGAAAAGATTTTTTGTATGCGATTTCACGGATTTCAAAAATGTGTACCCTTTTGAAACTCCTTTAGTTTTTTTGCTCTCCGTCCACAAGACTCTTTTCTCATAAATTTAACACCAATATGATCGTCTACCACTTGACAAGCGCGTAAATAGTCGTAATTTTGTAATCCTTCCAAAAAGGGGAAGAGAACGCAGGTATCAAAAAGTTTTGACTCTACAATTTTTATCATATTAGGGCTTTGATTTAGTGTGACTAGGGCGGGCCTCAGGCTGTTGACTTGTCCAGCTTCGATTCGTTCGACAAGGGGATTACCGAACCACATTGGCTGCCTTATCCATGTCTTTTCTTAGGGTTCAAAAACGACCTTGGTGCTTGCGTTTTGTTTTGTTGCCATCAACCTTAAATCTTGGGGACTCATTATTAGGCATTTTCAACTTTTCCACTATTTTTGCATTCCCAAAGTAATAGGGTCAATTAGCTCAGTTGGTTTAGAGCGCTGCCTTGACAGGGCAGAGGTCACTGGTTCGAATCCAGTATTGACCACAAACAATTGAAAAACAAATAGTTGCAAACAGAGTATTATTTTCTTAGTATTTATAGAGAGAAAATGTATTTTTGTGCAACTATTTTGAAAAGCTGACGTTTT
>JBCDFY010000233.1:0-11349 GCA_039176995.1 Bacteroidota bacterium | reverse complement strand
TTTACTCGTGAACACTCGAAAAGACATATATGAAAAAAACAACGAGCTTGGAAAGCAAAAATTTTGCTTTTTTGAAAAATGCAAATAACAAAACCAAGCTCGCTATTGACAAAGATAGCGCAATTCGGCGTATTAGTGGAACATATAGATGGCGGTAAAATATATCATATTCTATGTCTTTGCTGTTGTATTATTAGATGTAGAAGTTGCAATCTAAACCAGTGCAAAGTAGAACACGCTAGTGTAAGTGGGGAGACCTTAAAACTAGATACGGTTTACAGTCGTTTCAAGCGTATCTTTCAAACAGGGCGAGGGGATAAGATTTGTAAGTCACTGTTTATCATAGTCTTGCACTTGGTTTATCCCTATATAGAACCCATCTTAGTGGTGGATAGGACGGAGTTTACCATTGGAAAGAAATGGGTAAATCTGCTGGTTTACGGAGTGGTATGTCATGGGGTATTTATCCCATTAGTTTGGAAAGATTTGGGCGAACGTAAAAGTTCTTCCCAAAAGGAACGCTTAGCTTTGTTAGATAAGTTATTGGCTTGGTGGCGAGCCAGTAAACTTCCTTTACCGACCTTGTCGCTACTTGGAGATAGAGAATTCATTGGTCAGCAGTGGCTGATGGCTTTAGATAAAAGAGGATTGAAATTTGTCATTCGTCTTAAAAGCAATCTCAAGTTTCATGTTTGGCATAAAGGACGACTCAGAGAGAAAAAAGTGAAAGTGCGTCACTTGGCTCGGTACTTGAAGCGAAAAAAAGAAAACACCTGCGAAATTGTACTCTTAGAAGAACTGATTGTCAATTTTGTATGTGTACCCAATGAGGACAAAAACGCCAAAGAGCAATTTGTCTACCTCATTACAAATTTAGAAAACCCTTTGCAAGCCGTTAGTCTATATCGAAAGAGATGGAAGATTGAATGTTGCTTTAAGCACCTGAAATCCAATGGGTTCGACTTAGAATCCACTGCTTTAGAAGGAACTCATAAACAAGAAATTCTTTTTGCTATTCTCACCCTTGCTTATGTACTAGCAATTAGAGAAGGCATATTGAATCAATATGAAGAACAAGTCCCTATTCGTACTTTTAAGAATGGTAAAGCGTATCGTAAAAAGTCCCTCTTCCTTTTTGGTTTTGAGATTTTCAAGCCCAAGGCAGACACTTTTTTAGGTTTTGCCAGATATTTTAGAGCTGTTATTTGGGACGTCTTAAAGCATTTTAAATATAAATATTTATCATATATATAATTTTATATGTTCACGTGTAAAATCCAATAGCTGTAATCTAAACAAAGCGAAGAAAAAAGCGAGTGTAGTGATGGGCAAAAGAGTCCAAGAGCATAATTTATACAAACGATTTATTCGCTTTTTCAAAATGAAAGGCATCGCTGGTTTTACCATAGGCGTATTGCAGATGGTGTTACACTTAGTGGATGGCTATGTGGGTAGTCAAAGTCACTATTGCTTAGCAATTGATCGGACAAATTGGAAGCTGGGACAGTTAAACATCAATATCTTGATGATAGGTTTTGTGTTAGGCAATGGTCGTTTTATTCCAGTCTATTTCAGTTTATTGAGTAAAAGGGGCAACTCTTCTCAAGACGAGCGCATTGCATTACTGGAGGCAATGGCATGGTTTTTTGAATGCTTTAAAGGCAAACCCATAGTAGTAGTAGGAGATAGAGAATTCATTGGTATAGAATGGTTTAGCTATTTGTTTAAGCGCAATTTTGATTTTGTTTTACGCATAAGAAAACAAGATTATGTAGAGCTGTTATGCCAGCAATTTAACATCCCCAAAGAGCACATAGAAAAGCGCATAGAAAAGTCTATTCGCAAGCGCGCATACTTTGTTCGTCCTATACAGATAAAAGGTAACACCTACTATTATCATGTGCGATTGAAGCGAAGAGAAGAACACGATCTAGGCGATCAGGATAAATATGTTCGATTTATGAGTACTTCTTTAGATCATCACTGGGTCATTGAGCAATATGAACGAAGATGGAAAATTGAGGTCTTTTTTGAGGATTGTAAACAAAAGGGCTTCGACTTAGAAGCTATCAATTTCAAGGATATGGCAAAAGTCAGACTGATGGTCGCTATTTGTTCCCTTTGTTACGTCATCTGTCTGATTGAGGGAATGGTTCAGTTTACCATTAAAGCCCCAAACAAAAAATTGGACAAGCGATCTAATAAATGCTACGATCGCGTCTCTATTTTTACTAAAGGATTGGAAACCTTAGAACAAATTGCTCTTAATGTCTTGAAATTAACTCGATACATCAGACGTAAACTCAATTCTAATATCCCTATTAATCAACAACTTATCCTCAATAATTTTTATCACTTCTAAAAAAGTGTCTAGGTGTGAAAAAATCTATAATTTTTCATGCTTTTCTCCCTCAAACTCCCCTCGGAGCAATCAAAAAATCTTCCTTTAAAGATTTTTTGATTGCGACCACACGGATTTTAAAAACGTGTTCACTTTTAAAAAACGCTAGGGTTTCTTAAAATTAAGCAAATAATATACTATTCAGTCCACAACTATGCGTTTGAATACCGAATACTAAATTAAACTGGTATTCAGTTAGTTATGGATAATAATTTAGGGAACACTTTGGTTATTGTTTAGTATAAGCAATAGAATTACCAACTCTTCTACATTGCTTTCAGATTAAGCAGTTGATATAAGAGTATTTAGAAAATAAAAAATCAGACATGAAGAAATTTTGGCTCGGGCTAATTGCCATCTTTGCACTACAAACCGTTGTCTTAGCACAAGACCATTACGCCGTACAAGTCGGCATCTTTTTGAATCCTAGACTAAGCGATTTCGAGAGTATTCGTCCACTAGGCTTTCTGTATGCAGAAACAGAGCAAGGAAGTACTTACCGCGTTTTCGTAGGTGATTTTGATAACGCCAAGGAAGCGGAAAGTATTGAAAAACAATTGAAGCAACGAGGCTATTTGGATGCTTTCGTGGCGAGGAGATCAACTACTTTGGGCTCGAAAACTGCAGTAATTCAAGTCGCAACGCGTTTGCCCAAAGATCGCATCAATTGGGATGAGTTTTTGCCTCTAGGAAATATTTATGTCTTAGCAGAAGGAAATCAAGTTAAATTGGTGACGGGTGCTTACCGAGACCTCAACGAAGCTAAAGCAGACTTAGCACGTGTGCGCAAAAGCGGCTTCAAAGACGCTTTTCCAAAGAATGTGAACAGTGCTAGATTGCACGAAATTGGGACATTTGAATTGGGCGATTACAAACGCGATCTGATTCCAATTGATTTTGATCGGGCTTCTGGTGCCATAACTAGAAACGAGCGTCGTCCAAGTGGTTATGATACAGATTTTGGAGTAAAAGGAGAACCTACCTACGCAGATCGGACGCCACCAAGCTACAATTATGAACCAGTTAGTACTCCAGAGCCGAAACCTGCTAATTTTGATTTGCCAACACCTAAGATTCGCACGAATGTGAAGCGTAAATCAGTACTGGATTTACAAACAGTATTGAAGCGTTTAGGGACTTACAAAAGCTCTCTGGATGGTTACTATGGTGATGGAACGGCCAGTGGTTTTGCGCAAGCAGCCAATAATGATTTAGCCTATCAAAAATATCAGTTGCTTTCTAAATACTCCAATGAATTGGAGAGCAAAGGTACAGCGAGCAATGTTCAGCGTGCAGTAAATAATTTACCGCAAATGCCGAGTGTTTCCTTGCGCACTTTAGAAAGCTCTAAGCTGCCCGTAGCAAAAGCTTATCGTGCTTATTGGTTATTTCAACAGCAGAATACATCTTCTCGTGCAGTAAATGATTTGATGAATACTGCGATCCGAGAAGCCTTCCGCCAGCAGAACAAAAATAGCGCTGCTCAATTGCCAATTGATGCACGCACAACTTATGCTTACGAAGATTTGAATCAAGTAGCACGTCATATTTATTACATTCATCTGCTTCAAAGTGAACGCATTATCATTCCTTGCTGGATGATGGGGCGTCACGCAAGCGAAGTTGGAAGTTCTAGTTTTTATGTTTCTGATGAATGCAATGGTTTTTATCAGTGGGAAGTGGTGCGGGTCTTGAAATCCGTTAGTGATGACCTGAGTACGACTACGCCTACCCAAGACGGTACGACTCTTACAAGGTTGTATTTATCACCTGCGACTTTGAGCAGAACAGAAATCCAAGGATTGAATTCTTGGAACGATATTCTGTGGCAAAACTTGGATACTTGGGCAAGCCGAGATCCGCTTCATGGGAAAACAGTAACTGCTCTTAAATTGGCATATTTCCAAACTCAAGTACAGCTAGAAGATCACTTTATGGATAAAGGTTTTTCTGCTACGCAAGCAAAAGGTCTAGCTTTAGCGAGCTTGCAGGCAATGGTGGGCGAGAATTTGGAACGGTTTATTTAGAGTATATTCAGAAGTGATATTGAAGAAAAAATTAATTTATAAAATATTGATAGAAAGGGTAATCATCAGGTGATGGTTGCCTTTTCTTGTTTTTATCAAACTTGTGAGGTCATCATAATAATGGTATCTTGCCGTCATTCTCCATTATTCTTTTCTTAAAGAAGCAACTTTACGTTCCAAAATCGCTTCTTATAGAAAGTATTCCTCCAAACTAAAAAATAGCACTCAAATGAAGAGAATTTTTACTTTTTTGGCACTTTGCTTATTCTTTTTTGGAATGATAGCACAAAAGGCAAAAGTCTCTTTTGTGCCCATCAACAAGGATACTGTTTTTATAGTGGATTTGGTGGCGGCATATCAACCACTTGCACTCAAAGGATACTTGCAAAATAACACCAATCAGACCCTCAAAGTACGCTGGGAACGCAATCCAATTAATTTACCACCTGAATGGTCAATCGAAGTCCAAGACAAAAATGCAGCTTACCCAGAATTCATAGATTCCAACATGGACGATGACTCGTACATCAATGAACCTGTTATCTTAAAACCCAAAGAACGCGTACCACTAGATTTGTATATTACACCTAATGGGAAAGCAGGTGATGCCATTATTGGGATGGATATTGCTCTAGCAGATGCACCAGAAGTAGTTATTGATTCAGATGAATTCAAAGTGGAAGTACGCAGTCGATTTAGGCAGCGTCAGCAAAAAGGAACGCGCATTTTTCCGAATCCATCAGATAATTTTCTCAATCTTTCTAATATGGAAGATGTGGATCGTTTGGTTGTTTATAATATGGTAGGCAGAGCAGTCAAAAATTTTGAAGTGGAGGAAGGTGCAAGATATGAAGTAGGCAACCTACCTGATGGGATTTACTTAGTAGGCTTATTCGATAAAAAAGGCAACATCATCAAGACAATGAGAATCAGTAAGCGAGGAGCCCAGCCATAATTGCGTCTACTAACCTCTTCCTCTTCACTAAAAAATCTAAAGGTTAAGTTAAAATTTATTAAAGTTATCGTTGTACGTCTAATTTTGCGAGACTTAATGCCTGAACAAGCGTTAAAAGGGGGTATTGAGATCAAAATAACATTAAGTACATAAAATTTACAATGAGAAAATTAATCACGATAACTACTACTTTGGCTATTGCTTTGTTGAGTACAACTGCATTGAATGCTCAAAAGTATGGTCATTTGAATTCAGGAAACCTACTTCAAGAGCTGCCTGCCGTCAAATCAGCTAACACACAACTGGAGGCTTACCAGAAACAATTGGTGAAGAAAGGGGAGGAAATGGCAACTGCTTTTCAAACCAAACTAAATGCTTACTTACAAAAAGCTCAATCAGGAGAATTATCTCAGGTACAAATGCAAGAACAAGAAGGGGCGTTGAGCAAGGAGCGAGAGACTATTGTGCAGTATGAACAAGAAGTCATTATGAAAGTGCAACAAAAACGTCAGGAACTGCTTGAACCGATTTTGAAAAAAGTAGATGAAGCGGTTCAGGCGGTAGGAAAAGAAAATGGCTATCAGATGATTTTTGATACCAGCTTAGTGAATGCGATTATGTTCGTTCGAGAGTCTGATGATGTTGCGCCTTTGGTGAAGCAGAAATTGGGGATGTAGCCAAGAGGAGAAATTTGATAATTCTCTTAGAGGAATCAATTTATAAAAGAGCCGAGCGTTTATTCGTTTGGCTTTTTTTATTTAAAATATCTCACTATGAAACACAAATCACCTCATGTTATCATCTTAGGATGTGGCAGAAGCGGCACTTCCATTTTTGGTGAATTTTTTGATCATTTGCCCGAATATCAGTACTACAGCGAACCTAGTTATGAGCGATTAAAGGAATTGGATTTTTCTCAACCAACTGCCATAAAAGTTCCCAAATCGCATCCTGATTTTAAATCTACTAAAGGGTTATCTTTTCCACTGAACGATCTCATTCAAACGATAGATAAGCCTATCCAATGGTATTGGCAAGTACGTCATCCTTTGGATACAATCTGTTCTTTGCGCGTTGGGATTGCTAAAAATTGGGGACATCATCCTAGACCAGAGGATTGGCAGGATTGGTTAGACCGTCCGCTACTGGAGCAATGTGCGCATCACTGGAATTATATCAATACAACGAGTTATGAGACAGTGAAAGGTTTGGTAAAAGTCAAACATTTTGAAGAAATGATCGGGGATTCGTTGGGTTTTGCTGAACAGATTGCCACAGAAATCAGGTTGAATATTTCTAATAATAAAGCAACACTTCAAAAATGGGCAAATCGAGTGCAAGACACAAACAACGAACGGTTCGTAGAAGCCAAAACATCCAGAGCGTATTCGACTAAAGATCATCAAGTTAGGGTAGGGCGTTGGAAAGAAAATTTGAGTGAAGCAGAAGTAGCGCAAATTGTTCCGACGGTGCGAGAGACTGCGGAGCGATTTGGATATAGACTTTAGACAAACCAATTGAAAAGCATTGGGCTTTGGTTCAGTTTCTGAAAATTGATGCCCGCTTCGTCCATTCGCTGCTCCAAGTTTTCGTAATCTTGATAATGCTTCACCTCTATACCAACCAAAGCTGGACCAGCGGCTTTACTGTTCTTTTTATCATACTCAAAACGCGTAATATCATCATTTGGGCCAAGCAGTTGAATAAATTCTAGTAAAGCTCCAGCGCGTTGTGGAAACTGAATGATGAAGTAGTGTTTCAGACCTTCATGTAGCAAAGAGCGTTCCTTAATTTCCTCCGTTCTCGTAATATCATTATTACCACCGCTGACGATACAGACCACATTTTTGTCTTTGATTTGCTCTTTGTATTGATCCAAAACTGCAATAGATAAAGCACCCGCTGGCTCGACTACCATCCCATCACCATTGTAAACATCTAATATGGTTGTGCAGACCTTTCCTTCTTTCACCAAAGCTACTTCATCCAAAACTTCTCGGCAAATTTGAAAAGTGATATTGCCTACTTCTTTCACCGCTGCGCCGTCGACAAAAGGATCAATTTTCTCCAGTCGAATCACCTTTTCTTCTCTAAAAGCAGCATTCATGGAAGGTGCGCCTGCTGGCTCTACTCCAATTAGCTTAGTTTTGGGACTCATTTGCCTGAAATAGCTTCCTACGCCACTCATTAATCCACCACCACCAATGGGAGCAAAAACATAATCAATTGGTACTTGTGCATCCTCCAAAATTTCTACTCCAACGACGCCTTGTCCTTCTATTGTCCATTGGTCGTTGAAGGGATGAATGATTGTTTTTCCATGCTCTTCCGCATCGCGTTTGGCTTCTGCGAAAGCATCGTCGTAAGTATCTCCTACTAGAACAACTTCCACCTGATCTTTACCAAACAAACGTACTTTTTCGATTTTTTGGCTTGGCGTTACTGAAGGCATATAAATCTTGCCTTTCACTTTCATTTTCCAGCAAGCAAAAGCGACGCCTTGTGCATGATTGCCTGCACTAGCACAAATGACTCCTTTTGCTAAATCTTCAGGAGAAAGGCTCGACATTTTGTTATATGCTCCGCGAATCTTATAAGAGCGCACCACTTGTAAATCCTCACGTTTCAATAAAATGTTGCAATCGTACTTTTCTGACAATCGCAAATTGGTTTGTAAAGGTGTATGGTCAGCGATACCTCTCAAGCGCACTTTAGCACGATAGATGTTCTCTATGGAAATTGGAAAATTATTGTTAGCAAAAGCGTGCTTTTTCATAATCAACAGTCGTTATATGCGCAAAGAACGGGAAAATTTCACTCACAAGTTTCCAAAATTCATAGAAAGTCTTTTTGGTTGGAGACTGGCTGGAGTTTCAAAAGGAAAAAGATTTTTGCGTTAGGCTGCATGAACTCTAAAAGGGTATCCATTTTCCATATTTGGATTTTATCTCATCCTATTTATGCTAGAACTAAGAAAATTATTCCTCTGCACTACTAGCGAAACATAGAAGCCAATTTGCCCACTAAAGTATTTTTGCGAGTTCATCGCTTGTATCTGATTCTATTGGATAAAATAGAAGTAATAGAAGGTAACCAGACAATAATTGCTGGGAAGGTAAAAGTTCTCGTCAGCAAATCGCATCGAAGAGTGTTTGAAAGCACGTCTAAATTTTATCGCTCTGATAACTAATATTTTGCGTATTTACCGTTGAAAGAATTTATTCATTTCCCGATAGCTCTATCGGGAGCTAAACGTATAACTTTTTTCTTAGTCATCCCGATAACTGTCAGGATAAACTATTGACGATCAGTGAGATAAATTTTTAGATCAGCTTTAAATAAACTAATCGAAGGGTACGAAATCTGACCGAGAACTTTTATCTGTTTGTTAGGAGTTAAGAAGGAAAAGCATTAATAATGTCCTATTGATATTTCAGAAAAATATTATGCTTCTTCTAAAACACTTGGTTTTTCCTTCTCAAGCTCATCCATGGTGACTACCCCATTCGGGAGGTCAGGTAGAGGAAAAGAATCATCCCATTGATCTAACCCACCATCTTCGTCATCAATACTTGCCTCTTTAACGACTTTCATAATAACGAGGATGACAGCTGCGAAACACAATAGACATATCACTAAATAGTCTGGTGAAAACATAGTTTTTTTGTTTGTTTATAGTTGAATAAAAAAATTACGATACTCAAATCCCTACATTGAATATCACCTTTAGTACGAAAGGATCAAATTTTGAACTACTAGACTTCTAAATTGGCGTAATCATAGTTCAGATGTATTATATTGGCTAGGAAGTACACAAATATATAGTACTTTCATATATAATATGAATTTTATGTGACTTTAAACGAAAAAAACTAAAACATCTTGTTATGGACTTGTGAAAATGTTATTTTTCGATCAATAGTGCGCGATAGAACAATCCGCTAAGCCTCTAAAAAATACCTATCTTGCCCACATGAATAAAACGAGCAAACACCAACTCAACGATAAACGCATCATCAATGCTTGGGCATTCTTTGATTGGGCGAACTCTTCTTACGCTCTCACGATAGCTGTTGCCATCTTTCCCGCTTACTATTATGCTGTGACTATGGAAGAGGTCGCGGTTTTCAATCAACCCATTTCCAATAGCGCACTTTACACTTTTGCTATTTCTGCAGCTTATTTGATCTTAGCAGCTTTTTCACCCTTACTCTCTGGTATTGCAGATTACGGAGGAAAAAAAATGGTTTTTATGCGGGCTTTTACCATTATTGGAGGAATGGCTTGTATAGGGCTGGCACTTTTTCAAGGAATGGACGATGCATTACCAGCTACTGCTGCTTTCAACGAATGGCAAATTGGGATTGGAATTTTCTGCTTTATGTTAGCGACCATGGGTTTTGCGGGAAGTTTGGTGTTTTATAATGCTTATTTACCTGAAATTGCTTCGGAAGATCAGTATGATCGAGTGAGCGCAAAAGGGTTTGCTTATGGATACATTGGAAGCGTTATTCTATTGATAATCAATTTAGTAGTTGTTCAAAAACCTGATTGGTTTGGGATTGAAAATGTAAGTTGGGGACCCAGAATATCTTTTATCATGGTCGGCTTGTGGTGGATTGGCTTTGCATTGATTCCGTTTAGGCGATTACCTCAAGATGTAAAGGCGAAGAGTAGCGAAAATTTGATGAAGAAAGGACTAGAAGAATTAAAGAAAGTTTGGCAACAAGTAAAAGTAGAACGCAATATCAAGTCTTTTCTAGGAGCATTTTTTTGTTACAGTGCGGGAGTACAAACTATTCTCTTTCTAGCTACAATTTTTGCAACCAAAGAGCTCAATTTTGGTGCGGGTGAACTTATTGGGGTGGTGCTTATTTTACAAGTAGTTGCTATTTTGGGAGCTTATCTTTTTGCAAAGCTTTCGGAACGAAAAGGTAATATATTTTCATTAACGTCCATGATGTTTATCTGGATTGCAATTTGTATCACTGCTTTTTTTGTGACAGAAAGTTGGCAGTTCTACGCTGTAGCTAGTGGGGTTGGCTTAGTAATGGGTGGTGTGCAGTCACTCTCTAGGAGTACTTACTCCAAACTCCTTCCAGAAAACACCACAGATACTACTTCCTTTTTCAGCTTTTATGACATCTTGGAAAAACTCGCCATTGTGCTAGGTACTTTTATTTTTGGCTTAGTCGATCAGTTGTTTGGCATGAGAAACAGCGTGTTGATACTCGCTATTTTTTTTATCGCAGGCTTGATTATTTTGAGAAAGGTAAAAGTAGAAACAAGACCTGCACAGCTAGACACTATAAAGCATCTTACTGACGATTGAGTGATAGTTTTTTAAGGCTCTTATAAAGAATTAGAAAGAGAAAATCTTTTATGCAAAAATTGAGCTTTTTTATTCTGCTTGAGCTACGTTGTTTTCAAGGGGACTTTCTCTCCATAAAAACCCCACCAAATGAAAATTTTTAGCTCCTAAAAATTTTCATTTGGGCTTATAAGCATCTCCTCCTGATTGTTAATAAGAGCATTTTTTTAATTGATATTTCATTAGGGTACATATATTGGCATTAGAGCTTTCCTAAGTTTTATTATTCTGATAATCAAAATTATATAAACCTGCCTGGAGCAAAAGAAAAAGTAGAAGACAAGGGAGTAGGTAAAATATAAGCCATGCGGGCAAGCTCTACCTATTCTGCGGCTTTATTTTGCCCTTCGTTTGCGTTGCGAAAATACTCATCCGTACGGATTCCGTTTTTCACGCCTTGAACAAGAACAAACTAAAATCACTTCTTTGTGTATCTTATTTATTACAGTGTAATCTAAGTTTCTTTAAATTTTGAGAAGCGAGAAAAGCCTTAGCTTTTCGAGCTTCAAAAAAAACACTCGCCGCCATCTTCGACGGCGGCGGAAAGGGTGTTGAGGAAGAAAAGCGGGTTTTTCAAAACCGCTTTTCTTCCTCA
>JBCDFY010000232.1:0-11403 GCA_039176995.1 Bacteroidota bacterium | reverse complement strand
TTAGGCACTACTTTCATAAACTAGCACAGTACACGCTAAACGCTATTTTACACCCGTAGAACAGCTTTGGATTTTGCTTAACTAATAGAAAACATTAGACCATTTCTTAATTATAAAAATCCAGATGCTTATGAAAAGGATACTAACGCTTTTCGTATTCCTTTACGCTTGTACTTTTTTGAATGGACAATCAGATACCTTATTTCGGTCTTTCGTTCACCAAGATTCCGTTCGCGGCTACATCCTGTACGTTCCAGAAGCTTATGATGGCTCGGAAGCATGGCCACTCGTCTTGAATATTCATGGCTATGCTTTGGATGCCTTCTTCCAAATGGTATTCAGTGACATGAATCCCGTTGCAGATACCGCTCACTTTTTAGTTGCTTATCCACAGGGTACACCTATTATTAGTACGGTACCCAATGTTCCTCCAGAAGGTTTGGGCTTTGTGATAGGTGGCGAAGGAGATAATTCTTTTGTATCGCCTACCAATGTGGATGATGTGGATTTTATGAGTAAAGTCATCGACCATATTGATGGAGATTTCAATGTGGATTTATCAAGGGTTTATTCTACTGGCTTCTCTAATGGCGGCTTCCTTTCCACTATTTTAGCAAATGAATTATCAGATCGTATTGCTGCCATCGCACCACTTTCTGGCACGATACCCAAATCTCGACCTTTCGAGCCAGTAAGAGCTGTTCCTGCCCTCTATATTTTTGGAACAGCCGATCCAATTTCACCTTATGAGGGTAATGAATTTAGCAGACCTGTCGAAGAAACACTCGAAGTATGGATCAATAAAAATGGCTGTGACAGTGAACCTATACTAACACCACTTCCCGACATTGTAAGTGCAGACAGTTCTACCGTTGAGCGCTTGGAATGGCAAAATTGCGAGGCAGAATTGGCGCATCTAAGGATTACAAATGGTGGACATCAGTGGTTTGGTGGTGTGAATCTATTACCGTTTCTAGGCTTTTTCAATCAAGACATCAACGCCAGCTCCGAAATTTGGAATTTCTTTAGTCGGCAGTCTTTACCTCCATTCTTAGGTACAGCAGACAACATTCGTGAATTTGAAGCAGTTCGCATTTTCCCTAATCCAGCCAGTACACAAACGCAGCTTCGATTGGACATGTCGGAGGCAGCCAGTGTACAAATTAGTTTACAAACGCTTACTGGTGAAGTGGTTTTGCAGCAGAATACAGGCGTCCTACCATTAGGACACAATGAGATCAACTTAGATTTATCTGCTGTTTCAAATGGCTCTTACTTTTTGACACTGCTTTCTACAGATCGAGTGTTGACGCTGCCATTGATTGTATCCAAAGGAGGCTAGGTTTTTGATATCAGAAGCTCTTTAGAATTACTAATTGGTAATACTATCTATGTAAAGGTGAATCCATAAAATCATATGCTTGATGTTAACTAAAACTCCTAATGCGGTTTTTCGTGTTAGGAGTTTTTGAGTGCTTGGTTTTCCAAAATTTATAAACATTTGTCTACCATTCGATGAAAACACTCTCCTCTATTGTCTTTCTGCTCTGCATGACTTTACTCTCTTTTTCACAAACGACCATTACGGGTAAGGTGCTGGACGCTAATAATCAAACGCCGTTGATTGGAGCAACGATTGTTGCGCTCGAAGATCCTAAAATTGGTACGATTACCGATGCAGATGGGAAATTCACGTTTTCCGTACGTAAGAATATTCAAACCTTATCCATTTCTTACACGGGTTATGAAACGCAGGAAATTGCCGTTACTGGACGCACTTACGTGGAAATACAACTGCAAGTTTCTGCTACAGAATTGGAGGAACTGCTTGTGGTCGGCTACGGCACACAAGCACGCGCTGATGTGAGTGGCAGCATTGCGCAAATCAAAGAAGAGACCATAGAAAATACGCCCGTAGTAAGTCTAGAGGAAGCTCTTCAAGGACAAGCGCCGGGCTTGTTCATCAGTAGCAAAAATGGTAAGCTAGGCAGTAAACTCAATGTGAATATTCGAGGTATTACTTCCATCAATGCGGGAAGTGAACCGCTATACGTAGTAGACGGCGTTTTGGTGAACAGTCAAGAACAAATGCTGTCGAGTAATCCAAACAATAATCCGCTTTCTAATTTGGATTTGAACGATGTTGCCTCCGTCGAAATTCTGAAAGACGCTTCTGCTGCTGCCATCTATGGTTCTAGGGCTTCTAATGGCGTTATCATCATCAATACCAAGCAAGGGCAAGCAGGCGAAACACGTATCGAACTAGACATACAAAAAGGATGGAGTGCGCCGACGCGCAAAAGGGAATGGCTGAATGCAGAACAATACCTAGAGCTTTGGGAAGAAGCCTTTAACAATGTAGCAGCACCTGACGGTACGCTATTTGGAGCAACAGCAGATAATTGGAGGGATAATTTTTTGCCAGAATGGGATCAAGGACACGATACTGACTGGGAGGAGGTAATGTATAATGAAAATGCGGGTCTTGAAAGGGTCAACCTCAATATTTCGGGTGGCAGTGAGTCTACTAAATTTTATATTTCAGGTGGCTATCAGGATCAAGTGGGCACCATCATTACAGATGATTTGCAGCGAATCAGTACACGCATCAACTTAGATCATCAAGTTTCTTCTGTACTAGGACTTGGTGTTAATCTCGCCCTGTCAAGAAACAGAAGTCCTTTTCTCGCCTCCGATAATAATTTTTTTAGCCCAGGACAGATCATTGCAAATCCATCTGTACAACCGCTCTTCGATCCGCAGAATGAGGGGAAATTGTTTACCAATACTTTGTATTTTAATTCTAAACTGGGGGAACAAGAAGTAGACGCCAAAGACATTCAATACCGTTCGCTAGGTAAGTTCTACTTAGATATCAAACCTTTCAATTGGCTTGATTTTCGTTCAGAATTTGGCTTTGATCTATTCGATAGTGACCGAAGTGTCTTTTTCAGCTCGCGAGTAGCTAGACTTACTGGTGAACCTCAAGGTGATAAATTCAATATTCATAGTACTGCTTTAAATTATTCTACCACTAGTTATTTTACCATTCGTCCAACACTTAGTTCTGGTCATGAAAGCAAGATTACACTTGGTACGAGTTTTCAAAAACTAGAGGACTCCTTTCTCTTTGTGAGTGGTCGAAATTTTCCAAACGATGAATTTCAGAACTTGAATAGCGCAGGAGAAATTGATGGTGGAAATGCAGAAAAGGACGCCTTTAGCATTCTTTCCTATTTTTCCAGATTCAATTACAGCTATCAAGGCAAATATCTGCTGAATCTATCGGCTAGAATAGATGGAGATTCTCGATTTGGGGCGAATAGTCGCTATGGATTTTTTCCTGCGGGTTCATTTGCTTGGGTACTTTCCAAAGAAGATTTCTTAAATCAGAATAAGTGGTTGAGTTCCTTGAAACTAAGAGCAAGTTGGGGACAAACAGGAAATACGCCCATCGAACGTTTTGCCGCATTGAGTCTATTCAGGGGAACGCGTTATGTAGGCAATTCAGGCACGGTACAAAGCCAAATTGCCAATCCTGATTTAAGTTGGGAAAAGACTACTCAAACCAACGTAGGTATAGACTTTGGATTATGGAACGATAGAATTTCTGGGCAAGCAGATTACTACATCAAAAATACCACCGATCTGCTCCTGGATGTCAATATTCCCTACACCACAGGCTTTGTAGATCAACTTCAAAATATAGGCGCAATCAAAAATGAAGGCGTTGAGCTTTCGCTTACTTCCTACAATCTAGTCGGATCATTCAAATGGGAAACCATCCTCAATTTCTCTAGAAATAAGAACGAAGCTATTGATCTCAATGGACAGTTCATAGATTTTGGAGATTTCGCTCGAACCCTTGAAGGGCATCCTATTGGGTCATTTTTCGTCCCAGAGTTTGCAGGTGTCGATCCAGCAAATGGCGATGAACTTTTCTACTTGAATACAGAACTGGAAAACGGACAAAGGGACCGCACCACAACCAACAACATCAACGAAGCCGAGCGTGTGGTCGTTGGTAATCCGCAACCTGATTTCATCTATGGCATTCAGAACAGCTTCTCTTGGAAAGGCATCCAGTTGAGTGTCTTGTTGCAAGGAGTCTATGGAAATGAAATTTATAATGCGGCTGGTATCTTTCAACTAAATGGATTTAATTGGTTTGATAATCAGGATATTAGAGTTTTGAATCGTTGGCAGCAGCCTGGCGATGAAACGGATATTCCTCAATTGAGATTTTTGGGCAATACTTTTAATTCCTCCCGTTTTCTGGAAAATGGTACTTACCTACGCTTAAAAAATGTGCGATTGAGCTATCAAATTCCGAGCGCAATCATCCAGAAAATCGGTTTGCAGCAGCTCAGCTTTTACTGCATCGGACAGAATCTACTGACTTTCACTGATTATGGTGGCTGGGATCCAGAGGTGAATACCGATGTTACCAATTTTGGAGATGCTGTCAACTTGGGGATTGATTTTTATTCTTTACCGCCTGCTAAAACATTGCTTATTGGTATAAAAGCAGGATTCTAAACTCAAAATACTTCACCAATGAAAAGAGTTATCCTTTTTATTTGCTCGCTTTGTGTTGCAGTCGCTTGTAACAATCGCCTAGAAATAGAACCCGAACAGGGAATTTACTCCGAAGTAGCTTTATCTACGGAGCAAGGTGTAAAAACTACCCTAGTTGGCTGTTATGATCTACTCTCGCAAGGCCTCCTTTGGGGCGGACATCTGATGCTCGATTCGGAATTGTACGCAGATGCCGAAAACCAAATATGGACTGGTTTTAGTTTTGATATCAGTCAGATATTTCAGAAAAATATATTCGTAGGTAATGCTTTTGTAGAAGCGATTTGGCGAGATGCTTATGAGACCATCAATCTTTGTAACAATGTCATTGCAGCAGTGGAAGTAGTCAATGAAGCAGAGCGACCAGCCGCAGAAGCAGCAGCGAGATTTATAAGAGGAGCTTTGTACTTTGAATTGGTCAACCTATATGGCAAAACTTGGATAGACGGCGATCCCAATACTAATTTGGCTGTTCCACTAATCGTACAGCCAAGCCAAGATATATTTACGAATGCAAAACCAACAAGAAGCACGGTAGCGGAAGTATATGCACTAATATTGGAAGACTTGCTTTTTGCCAAAGAAAACCTGCCGCCACAAAACGGAATATTTGCCAACACCTTTGCTGCCAGTGCCTTGCTTACACGGGTTTATTTAATGCAAGAACGATTCGACTTGGCAGGCACAGAAGCAGATCGAATCATCTCCTCCAATGTCTTCTCATTAGTTCCCAATTTCAGCGAAGTATTCAATCAGTCCAACAACACTTCAGAAGATATTTTTGCGATGCAGATCACGTCCCAAGATGGGGTAAACAATATGAATTTTTATTACGCTGGCGAAAATGAAGGCGGCGGTGGTTTCATCGGTATTTCGGAAGAACACATCGCAAAATATGAAGCTGAGGATCAAAGAGCCAATCTTTTCTACTTTGATGCGATTACTAATACCAGAAGAACTGCCAAATGGCTAGATAATCCTGACCGCAATGGCAATATTAACATTATACGCCTGTCAGAAATGTATTTGACTCGTGCAGAATGCAATTTTAGATTGGGCAAAATGGAAACCGTTGCAGAAGATATAAATATCGTCAGAGCAAGAACAGGATTGCTTCCTCTTAGTTTAGAGGAACTCACCTTAGAACGCATCTTAGAAGAACGCTATTTGGAATTGGCTTTTGAAGGACACCTCTACAGAGATACCAAACGCAATCGGATGGACATCGGAGCTATTCCTTTTGACGCTCCAAGAATGATTTTCCCCATTCCGCAGCGTGAAATGGATTTGAACGCACTTTTGATACAGAATGAGGGGTATTGAATCATCTGAAAACTAAAGAAAAATGAGAACACTCATACTTTTTACACTCCTATTAGTTGTTGCCTGTTCAGAGCAAGAAACAAGCACTCCACGTCAATCATCCAAGCTCACACAAGTATCAAAGTTAGAGATAAGGATAGATTCTACTACTCAATTTGTACCCATATCTGTAGAATCCAAAAGAATTGATCCTGATAGTGTGAATCAACCCCAAAAAGAGCCATTTCCTTCAAAGCCTTTCGTCAAGAAAGCACCGTCCAATATTGTTCCTTTGCCTCCTGCTAGAGTGCTTCCGATTTCAAAGACTCCTATGGTAATCACACCTGGAGAAGATGGTGTCCCACTTCCACAAATAGATACTCTGGAAAACTATGTTACTCCTGTAAAGCATAAAGTCCCTTTAGCATCAGGTTCTTTTGGCGTTGGAACATCTGGGAAGTTTGATTTTAGACAATTGCCACCAAAGCTGGGTTTATCTTCTGCGAGTGTTAATGATATGATGGAAGACCGTCGAGGACATATCTGGCTAGCAACAGAAGGAGATGGATTGTTGCACTTTGATGGGAATAGTTTTAGTCAGATTTCCGAAAGTGAAGGAATGAACACTAATGATTTTTTCAATCTATTTGAAGATAAGGATGGTAATATATGGATAGGTGGACGAGGTGGGATGCTGAGTCGTTACGATGGAAAAGACTTGACCCATTTTCGATCCACTGATAATACCTACTCACCTTCTGTTCCTATTTTAAAAGATTCTAGAGGCTATTTTTGGGCTGGACATGCCTTTGGCTATCTTCACCGCAATGATATTGAACGTAAGCAAAAAGTTATATTTAATTTTCCTGAACTTAATTACGCAGGATCTCCATTTTCTGAAATACTAGAAGACAAAAAAGGTAACTTATGGATGGTTAACTCTAGAGGGATTTACCGATACAATCCAAATGTAGGTGCTTATGGAAGTTTTGAGGTTTATGCAGCTAAAGAAGGCTGGACATTGGGCGCAACTTCTGTATTACAGGATCGGCAGGGTAATATCTGGTTCGCTGGATATGGAGGAATCGTGAAATATGATGGTTCTGTATTTTCACAGTTCCTAGGAGAAAGCAATACCCAAATAATGTCGCTGTATGAAGATCGGCAAGGCAATATTTGGTTTTGCGAAGTAGAAAAGGGGCTGTACAAATATGATGGAGAAAATCTTTTTCTATACAGCACGGAAAATGGACTACCTGCAAATCAGGTAAAAGCTATATTACAAGATAGCGAAGGCTATATGTGGCTAGCGCACGCACCCAAAGGATTAAGTCGCTTTGACCCAAATGGTTTTACCCATTTTACAGAACAAGATGGATTAAGACAGCCCTATGTCTGGGCAATCACAGAGGACAAAGCGGGACATCTATGGCTTAATAGTAGTACTTGGAATAACTTAGGTGGTTTTGGAATTAGTCGCTTCGAAGAAAACGAAAATAGTGATGGTGGACAATTTTTTCATTATGGACTTAAAGAAGGATTCTACAACAACTGGATTCAGTATTTATTAACGGATAGCAAAGGAAATATCTGGGCTACCAGTTCTGTTCGCGGCATTAGTCGGCATAGTCCAACTGAAAATACAGTTACTTATTTTACACAAAAAGAAGGTTTAGCACGGGATTTTGGTTGGACTATACTGGAAGATAGTAAAGGGGATTTTTGGTTCGGCGGTTGGTTGCTCAATCACTACGATGGACAAGCATTCACTCACTACGACGCAGGTGTTATAATTTCCTCCTATGAAGATCGTAAAGGAATTATTTGGTTCGGGACATGGCAAGAAGGACTATTGCGCTATGATCCTCAGAAAAAGGAAGGCAAGAAATTTACGCAGTTTCAGGTAGGAGAAGGAATGTTAAGCAATTCTGTTGAATCTATTTACGAAGATGCTGCGGGCAATATATGGTTTGGAAAAGGAAGTGGAGGTTTAGGGATTTATGATGGCGAGCAAGTCTATTATATCACAGGAGGGGATCAAGGTTTTTTTGATAGGGCAGTGCATTCTATACTTGCAGATAGAGATAGCAATATTTGGGTGACGACCCTAGGAGGAGGCATTGGTTTATTTACACCATTAAAAGAGGCATTCGAATTCCGGAATGATTCTCCCCTCCAAAACTATCAATTTCGAGTATTCAACAAAAGCGATGGACTAAAAGGCTTGGGCTTTCAAATACAAAGCGGTCTTCATGATAGCAAAAACCGAATGTGGTGGGGCAGTACAGAAGGCATGACCATGCTCGATCTCAATCAATTTTCTATACCAAGCGATCCACCTAAAAGTGTTAGTCTTTCACATATTGAAATCAATCAGCAGTTTGTAGATTATCAGCAGTTGAGTGATACTGCATATCGAGAACGTTTTACTTTTGGAAAAGCAATAGGGAAAGCATTTGATTCCACCGCCTCTTTTTATAACTATCCGCTGGACTTAGAACTTCCATATTATCTAGATCACCTTACTTTCCATTTTTCGGCAGTTGATTGGAATGCGCCGCATAAAATTCAATACAGCTACAAGATAGAAGGTATAGATCAGGATTGGAGTCTCCCAAGCAAAGAGCCTAGGGCAGACTATCGAAATCT
The DNA here is from genome assembly GCA_039176995.1 of Bacteroidota bacterium. Lineage (GTDB taxonomy): Bacteria > Bacteroidota > Bacteroidia > Chitinophagales > Saprospiraceae > JAAUTG01. The sequence continues at coordinate 2,874 of JBCDFY010000232.1, read as the reverse complement.
TCCGCACGGAGCATTTGTGCTGAAAGTAAAAGCCATTGGCGAAGCCCAAGTTTGGAGCGAGCCATTTACTTATGCTTTTACGATCCGACCACCTTGGTGGCAGACTTGGTGGGCGTACTCTATCTACGCTTTATTATTGATGGCTGCTGTTTGGGGATACACTCGTTGGAGAACACGAAACTTACTGAAACGTCAAGAAGAATTAGAGCAAACCGTCACCGAGCGAACCGCTGAAGTAGTGGCACAAAAAGAAGTTATAGAAAAAGAAAAAGACCGCTCAGAAGCCCTTTTACTCAACATCCTACCAGCAGAAGTTGCAGAAGAACTCAAAAGCAATGGCTCATCTCCTGCCAAAGACTTCGAGCAAGTCACTGTACTGTTCACTGATTTCAAGCACTTTACGCAAATTTCTGAACAACTCTCTGCAAAAGAATTGGTCGAAGAACTCAACACCTGTTTCAAAGCTTTCGATGAAATCATTACCAAATACGGTGTTGAAAAAATCAAAACGATTGGTGATGCTTACATGGCAGCAGGTGGTTTGCATTTGCCTCGTCGTTCTGAACCAAAAGATGTGGTGCTAGCAGCTCTAGAAATGCAACAGTTTATGAAAGAGCAACAGCAAGTGCGTGCAGCAGAAAATCAAGCTTTCTTTGAAATGCGTTGTGGCATACACACTGGTCCAGTCGTAGCAGGAATTGTAGGCGTCAAAAAATTCCAATATGATATTTGGGGCGATACGGTGAATATGGCAGCTCGCATGGAAAGTAGTGGAACAGTTGGAGAAGTGAATCTCAGCCAAACGACTTATGAACTGGTAAAAGCTAATAAGGATCTGAATTTTACTGCTAGAGGAAAAGTGAAAGCAAAGAATAAGGGCGAAGTGGAAATGTATTTTGTGAAACAGTACGAATGAAAACGCTCCCTGATTTTTCAAAGACAGTATGATTACTTGACACTCATTACAAGGATATGAGGACATATTTGAAGCATTATTTTCTTGTAAACCAATTGGCTACTATTCTAGGTCTGTAAACGCCTACTAATCGGTAAGCCCAAGGTTTGCCGAGCAGCTAGTAACAATAGGCTCGGCAATCCTGATGGCTTACCGATCCAGTGGATTCATATTTAAATCTTAGAAGAGTAGCCAACCAATTTCTTGTGAAATTGGCTTTGAAAATAATAGCTCAGTGATTTCGATAAAATCTAAATTATTTTTTCGCCAAAACCGTAAGCTACTGATTACCTATGAAACAAATATCATTACTCCTAGTCTTTTCTATACTGTACTTACTCGTCGATGGTAAAGACGACCCTTCTATTTTCCAACATTTTCAGCGCGATAGCTTGTTACAAATGACCCTCAAGACCGATTTGCGGCAGTTGGTCAGAAAGAAATCCAGAGAAAGTTATCAAGCGGCACAATTGAATTATCTAGATGCCACAGGCATAGAACAGATGGTACAACTGAAAGTGAGGGCACGTGGCAATGCTCGAAAAAGTCTCTGTTTCTATCCACCTTTGAAGCTCAAATTTGCAAAAGCAGATTTGGAAGCTATGGGATTCAACACTAATTTCAACAAACTCAAATTGGTTTGTCCGTGCAAAAAAGGAGAACTCCATGAACAGTATTTAATTCGGGAATATCTGGCTTATCGCCTATTCAATGAGGTGAGTCCAATGAGTTTTCGAGTCCAATTAGTAGCTTTAAATATCGTGGACACGACCGAAAAAATGAAACCGCTCAAAAGTTATGGCTTTCTAATAGAACCAGAGCAAGAAGTAGCGACTCGCTTCGATGGCATACCGCATCGTACCAGTGTACTGAATCCAAAATATACCCTGCCCGAGCAGACCAATCTAATCTATTTATTTCAATACATGATCGGAAATACGGATTGGTCTATTACTGGTCAACACAACATGTTTAGTTTTCGTACTAGGCGTTATACCTTGCCCGTCTGTGTGCCGTACGATTTTGATTATTCAGGCATTGTGAATACGACTTATGCCGTGCTTAGTGAAAAATTATCCATTAGCAGTGTGACGGAACGCCTTTTCCGAGGTACCTGTCGAGCAGAAGGTACTTATGCGAGTGTTGCTCAGTCTTTCATTACCCGAAAGGCAGCTTTCTATCAAATCATAGCAGCCTGTTCACCATTGACTTCTAAATCGAGTGACTGGATGTGTACTTATTTGGATGAGTTTTTTAAAATTATAGAAAATCCTAAGTTGCTGCAAGCTTCGGTGGTAGGATATTGTCGATAAATGGAGACGCTAGAAAATAAATAAGTAGATGGGCATGAATAAGCGTCAGAATTTGAGCGAGCTATTTTTTTGGATAAAGTTGCTTCAAAATCGTTACATAGCCGTAGTTACGGAACTATTTTTAAGTAGCTTTAGTCAATAAATTCAACTGAATTTACTGCGCAGCGGATGGGCTGACAGCTGTTCAAAAGTCTCGATTATTTATGCGTCCCTACTTAAATGCTGATTGGAAGGCTAGAGGTCAGACGTTATAAGCAAGAAGTCAGATTCGCAAACCATCGAAAATATAGCACAATTATGATGGTCTTAGATGGGGATACTTTTCATAAGTATTGATAAATAATTTGTATTTAACCGAAAATTAGATGCCAATACTAAATAATCTATTGAGCGCTCTCACTCCCGCACCCCCCAAATCTCATAAATCGGCTTCCCTTTACTACTCAACCCACGATGGTGCCAATTGCCATCAATGACTTCGTAATCAAACGCTAAAGAAGCACCAACACGAGAATCATCTCTGGAAAAGAAGGTGATGTGTTCGACGTATTTGCCATCCTTTGCGGTGTAAGTGCCGCCGCCCGTACCCAAGAACTGCTTGGTGGC
>JBCDFY010000231.1:0-11571 GCA_039176995.1 Bacteroidota bacterium | reverse complement strand
TATTCCGCCGCTTCGCGGCGACGAATCTTGAGGAGAGAGCGACATTATTGGGCGAAACGCCCAATAACGACGCTCTCTCCAAAAAAAATCTGCGCGCCGCAAGGCGCGCCTGAAGCACTAGTAAAAATTATAAAAAACTTAGTTTACAGTGTATCAAGCAACTTTGAAGACTAAAATAAGTCATCTGCTGTGATACTTTTATCATGCTTTGTGTATTCTACAGGTCGTTTTGCAAAAAAATCATCAAGACTATTAGCAAAGACTTCTTCTTCAAACCAAACCATTGGCTGGTAATTATATTCTGAAACAAAGAATACTTTTTCTAGCCCAATCTTAGTCAAGCTATCGTCCGCTCTAAATTTCATAAAGTTGATCAGATTATCCTTAGATACATTTTCTATTTCCCCACCTGCGAAAATCCAATCCAAGATTTCCGCTTCCACATTGATCGAATCTGCTACGATAATGCGTAGTTCTTCTATTGTTTTTTCATCAAAAAAGTCGGGGAACTCTTCCTTTATTTTATTCACGATAAAGATACCTGCATTAGCGTGTACTTGTTCGTCAATAGAAGTCCAAGCAATAATATTACTGATATTTTTCATCACGCCCTTGAAGCGAGTAAAGGAAAGGATAATAGCAAACTGACTGAACAGAGAAACATTTTCAATCAGGATAGAAAAAAGGATTAGGGAAAAAACATACTTCTTTTTATCTGTTGATTTGGTATGTGCTAAGGCTTCTGAAAGATAGTCAATGCGCTTTCGGATAACCGGCGTTTCGATCAAATCAGCAAACTCGTTATTGTAGCCTAGTACATCCAACAAGCGAGAGTAAGCTTCTGAATGGCGAAACTCGCATTCTGCGAAAGTGCTTCCCAAACCATTAAACTCTGGCTTTGGAAAGTGGTGGTACAAATCTCCCCAAAACGATTTTACCGCTACTTCAATTTGGGCAATCGCTAATAGACTTTTCTTGACCACTTCCTTTTCATTATCACTGAGATGAGCATGAAAGTCTTGCATATCAGCCGTAAAATCTACTTCTGAATGCACCCAAAATGATTTATTGATAGCATCTGTGAACTGTAAAACTTCAGGATACTCAAAGGGTTTGTAATTGACGCGTTTATTGAAAATACTCATAGTACTTTTTTTGATAGTAAGAAATATAAAAACAATATGCACGAAAACGTGTCCTGCTCTGGCTAGAGCTAATTCCTACAGTTGGTAAGTATTCGGACACTTGCTTTTGATGCGAAAGCAACATCCACGCGTCTAGGAAGGTAATCTGGCTCATCTGCTTGAGGCAGACTTACAGTTGCGCAACAGCTCACGAATTTCACGTGATTCCCCTTTATTCAATCCGTTTATTCAAAATGGAGTGCTTAGACGTGTAAGACAGAAACAAAGATGTAATTTTATTTTTTACTTAACGCGGAAAGTTATTAACAAATGTTAGTATCCCTTACTCACTACTTAACCATCCCAATCCAAATCCACTTCTTAGCTCCCAACTCCACTTCAAAAACCATTGGTCAACCGCCGCAAAACAGCAGCCATATGAACATCCTTCGCTGAATCCTAATTAATAGCCTCCGAGAGTATTTAAATGATCTCCACATCGCCACGCTGCGGATAATAGCATACGCCGATGGGAAATGTTAAGCAGTAGCCACAATGGGTTCAGCAATCTTGAATCCTTACCTTTTCATCACGCCTAGTAACCAAATACTTAAGGAGATGTTGTTGGCGAAATAATGTCCCTTTTACCTAGGAGTGGTAAAATGTGGTCACCTAAGACATATTCAGAAATATATTGTTGTAGAATGAAGCAGCAGCACTAATGCAAATTCCGAACCACCTCTGAACCAGAACCTCCAACCAGAAAATCTAAATCTGCACCCAAGTGCGCTTGCTCTACTGTTCGGACATATAAATTCACATAGCCTCTATCGGCTTGTGGAGGTACTGCTGTCCAAGCGGCTCGTCTCCTTGCTAGTTCTTCTTTAGAAATTTCCAAATTCAGCTTTCGTTTAGGGACATCTAACTCAATCCAGTCTCCAGTCTTTACTAGAGCTAAATTCCCTCCAATTGCAGACTCAGGAGAAACGTGCAAAACGACTGTACCAAAAGCTGTACCGCTCATACGTCCATCTGAAATACGTACCATATCCTTGATGCCTCTTTTGAGTACTTTCACAGGTAAATCCAAATTTCCAACTTCGGGCATTCCAGGATAGCCTACAGGACCTACACCTTTTAATACCATCACGCTATTTTCGTCTATCTCTAAATCTGGATCATCTACTTGCGCGTGATAGTCTTCTATGGTTTCAAAAACAACGGCTTGTCCTCGATGCACCATCAGTTCTGGTGTAGCAGCCGAAGGTTTGATGACCGCTCCATTTTCACATAAGTTGCCAAAAAGCACCGCTATGCCCGCGGATTCCTGAAAAGGCTCACTGATTGCTGCAATGACTTTGCGATTATAGCAAGGCGCATCAGCGTTGTTTTTATCCAAGGACTTTCCATTGACAGTGATGCAATCGGAGTGCAGATGATTATTCAATTCTTTGATTACTGCAGGTAGACCACCTGCATAGAAGAAGTCTTCCATCAGGTATTTGCCAGAAGGCATCAGATTTACCAAAAGTGGAACTTGGCTTCCCAAATTATCAAAATCTTTTAGCTCCAACTCTACCCCTATCCTGTTAGCAATGGCTTGCAAATGGATGATGAAATTGGTAGAGCCACCAATAGCCGCATTGACGATAATGGCATTCTCAAAGGCTTCACGGGTCAATATTTTAGAGAGTTTCAAGTCTTCTCGAACCATCTCTACGATACGTCGACCCGAGAGTTGAGACAGTACTTTTTTGCGACTATCCACTGCAGGTGTGGCAGCGGAAGTGGGTAGCGAAAGTCCCAGTGATTCCACCATGCAGGCCATCGTGGAAGCAGTACCCATGGTCATGCAATGTCCTTGGCTGCGTGCGGAACAGATTTCTGCTTCCAGCAAATCCTCTGGTGAGAACTGCTCATTGTTTACTTTATCTTTTATTTTCCAAGTAAAAGTGCCCGAGCCAATCAGTTCCCCTTTGTATCGTCCATTTAGCATCGCCCCACCAGAAACAACGATGGTCGGCAGATCAGCACTGCACGCTCCCATCAAAGTAGCAGGTGTTGTTTTATCACAACCCGTTAACAAGACAACACCATCCAACGGGTACGCCCGAATGCTTTCCTCCGTATCCATACTCGCTAGATTTCTGAAGAGCATGGAAGTTGGGCGCATCAAGGTTTCTCCCATCGACATCACTGGAAATTCTAGCGGAAATCCACCTGCTTCCAGCACTCCACGTTTTACGAATTCCGCTAAATCTCGTAAATGTCCATTGCAAGGTGTCAGCTCTGACCAAGTATTACAAATGCCGATAACGGGTCGTCCTCGAAAATGATCGTCAGGATAACCTTGATTTCTCAGCCAAGAGCGATGCACGAAGCCTATTTTTTCATCTTTCGGCTCAAACCATGAGCGACTGCGCAGCTTTTCCTTTTGATTGGACATATGTTAATGATTGAATATGAGAATGTTTAGGGGGCAACTCCCTTTTTAGTGATTAATCGGTTAACACTGCCATTTGTCCCCAAACTACTAAATTTTCAACTTCTCGTGGAGGAACTACTTCGTAATTTTGATGCCTTAGTGCTTCGAGTGCTGTTTGGTATAATTTTTCAAACTTGGAATCACCAAAAAGGACAATTTTTTCATTTGACAAATCTGTTACTTCATTGCCAATGAGCAAACCGCTTAGATAGAAACTCGCCTCTCCTCTACTCCACGATTCCTGTAAATCTTTAGCGCGAATACTAAAAAGTAAGTTGCTTAGATTTCCTTGTTGGCTATCTAAAACCCCTTGAATAAAAGCAGCTTTTGTTCCATTTGTCCATTTTGAAGATCGGTCCACTGAATTTTGTAGAATACTATGATGAGCAATAATTTCAAATAATTCACCAGTCATGTAGGTTTTAAAATCTACTAATCTGCCTGCTTCGAGATGCAGATGTTTGGAATGCGTGCCAGGCAAGATCAAGGTATAATTAGCCTTTAATAAATTTCTATTTTGCGCCCAACCAATCGCTTGAATTTCTTCTCCACGCATCACATCTCCTTCTTTTTGAATGCCAGAAACAAGAAAAATTGTATGGAAAAAACTATCGCTCGAAGGGATTCTTTCAATTTTTAAGTATTTGACTATCAAATCAATAGGAATCTCTGCATAAGGCAGTTCTTTCATTCCAATGGAAGAAGAAGCCATGCCTGAAAGCACGAGCGGAAGATTTTGGAGATTGAGGTTGGTTTGTGTGGCTAATTTATTGATTGCTTCTTGTAAAATAGCTTGATAAAATGCAAATCGATCTTTTTCACCAGCGTTTTTCCAAGCCTCGAAAGTCGCTTTAATGCCTTGAGCATGTTCTACTTTTCCTAAGACTTCTTTGGTTACTAGATTCACCAATTTCAAGCGAAAAGAAGATGTTCCCCAATCACAACTCAAAAAGTAATCGCTCATTTGTTTTTCCATTGCAAATAGGCATTTTTCACTTTTCGCAATTGCTCTTCTAAACCTTTCCAATCTTCCTGCTCAATCCTGCTTTTAGGAAAAAGCTGTCCACCCATTCCTACACCATAAATGCCTAACTCAAAATAATCTGCAATATTCTCTGCGGTCACGCCTCCCGTAGGAATTAGGGGAATCATTTCAAGTGGTGCTTTCACGGCTTTAATATGTGTTGTACCGCCAGTAATCGTTGGAAAGATTTTGACCGCAGTTGCGCCCCATTGCCACGCTTGAAAAATTTCGGTAGGCGTGTAAGCTCCCACAAATATTGGAATACTTTTTGCTGCACATTTTTCGATAACTCCCTGATTTACAATGGGCGTAACGATGAATTTCGCACCTGCTTGCAAGGCCTCGTCTAGTTCTTCCATCGTTCGAACTGTACCTGCACCTACATTCAATCGTCCTGCAAAAGAGCTTACCAAATGCGCAATCATTTCGCACGCTCCTTCGGTATTCATCGTAATTTCTATGGTCGAAAATCCAACTTTTTCATACAAATCGAAGACCGTTTGTGCCTTGTCTTTTGTAATTCCTCTGATGATGCCCACTATGGGTATTTGCTCAAATTTTGCTTGCGAAAAGATGTTCATTTTTTGTTTGTTTTGCCTTCGACCACGGAGCTGTTTAGTTCTAATTAACCACAAAGCAGCGAAGCTAAAAAGGATTTGAACCACAAAGGGACAACAGAACACATAAAAATCTTTGTGTTCTTTGATTTCTTTGTGGTTCATCAGCTATCGTAATTGCTGAATCAAACTCAACGCATTCGAAACGCGCTCTTCTAGTACCTCATATTTCCCTCCGCTCAAAATATCTTTAGAAATTAACTTCGATCCCATTCCAACACAAGTTACGCCCGCATCAAACCATGCCTTTAAATTTTCTTCCGTTGGTGCAACGCCTCCCGTCGGCATGATACTCGTCCAAGGCTGTGGTCCTTTAATGGCTTTCACGAAACCTGGTCCGTAGATTCCTCCTGGAAATAGTTTCACGATTTCGCAGCCCATTTCTTCTGCTTGGCAAATCTCCGTGAGTGAGCCACAACCTGGTGACCACAATACTTTCTTACGATTGCAACTGATGGCGATGTCTTTTCTGAAAACAGGCGTCACTACGAAATTAGCCCCAATTTGTAGGTATAAAGCGGTTGTGCCAGCATCGGTTACTGAACCCACACCCATTATCATTTCGGGCAGTTCTTGTTCACAAAATTTGTTCAATTCTCTGAAAACTTCATGTGCATAATCTCCTCTATTCGTAAATTCTACTAGTCGCGCACCACCTTTGTAGCAAGCGGTCAATACCTTTTTTCCGAGTTCAACATCTGGATGGTAAAACAAAGGCACCATGCCTTGTTCTTCCATTTTTTGTGCTACTCGTATTCTTGTAAATCTAGCCACCTTTCTTAGTTGTTAATTATAAAATGTTAACTTTATTGAGCGTGCAAGATAGGAGAAAAGTGGAATTGTGTTCTGTATTTCTTTCTTAGAGTAAGGAATATATTTATTGGTTTTTCCAACCTTTGGTAGGTTTGGTAGGTCATTGAATTACTACTAGCTTATCTAGCTTGATACTTTTCATGTTTCTCTTATAATCATATTAAACTATCATAAGTTATGATGAATCAACTGACTCTTACAGCTATTTGCCTACTTTTTACTTATTGTATGGGTACAGCACAGCTACGCTCTTGCCAAGAAGAATACAATCAAGTATATAAGTTGGACGATCAATCTACTGCTATATTTGATACAGATAAAGGAATTATAGAACGAAAGATAGAGCAATCTCAGCAGTTGGTTCAAAAAGGACTTGGAATAGCTTACGAAGCCATACAAAAAGAAGATTGCGAAGCATATTCTATTTTGGTAGATCGAATTATTAACCTAGAAATGCGTATAGGAAATCCTGATAACGCGGAAAAAGTTGCCTTAGATCGGTTAGATCGCTTGTATCCTAATTGGCGAAATTGGAAAGAAAAAGTGGATATACCTTCAAATCATATTTCCGTTTTGGCTAGAATGGGAAGTTATAGAGAAGAAGATAATTTCTATATGCAAATGCTTAAACAGCGTCGAATTTATGGTGTTTGTGGTACTGTTTCTTATGGTGAGGAAGTGTCTTATCTTTTGCGTAATGTTAAATCCTTATATACTCATTACGGTAAAAGGATTTGTCTACGCTATTTAGAAAACTACGACTTGATACTCCACGAAGAACATGAGTATATTGCACCAATATATAATGAAATTTATAAGCTACTAATTAAATCACTAAAAAAACAATATACACATGCAGAACTAATTAATATGTATAAATCTGCGGTCATTCAACGTGAACCAGATGGGGAGGAATATTTCATTGGATATCCTTACACAGGAAGATATTACATAGAATTCCATCACATGAAATTCTACATCAAATCTAATTATAAATATGTAGATCGTAAAAAAGTTATTACAGATCCAATAGACCTAGAAGCGATTAAGAATAACTCTAGCTTCTATTTAAAGCTAAAGAGTATGACCAAATAAATGTGAGCGATTAGCACTACGAAAAATCGAAATACTCCTTCGCATTATAATAACAAATATCCTGAACGATCTTTCCAATCCAATCGAGATCGTTGGGGAGATGTCCTTTTGCAATGTCTTTACCAAAAATATTACATAAAAGACGGCGGAAATATTCGTGCCTTGGGAAACTCAGGAAAGAGCGGCTGTCGGTCAACATTCCTACGAAACCGCTGAGTAAGCCGATATTGGAGAGGGTATTGATTTGCTTTTCCATGCCATCCAATTGATCCAAAAACCACCAAGCAGAGCCGTATTGCATTTTTCCTTGAATACCACTGCTGCTGAAATTGCCAAGCATAGCAGCGAAAACTTCATTGTCTCTTGGGTTGAGGTTGTAGAGAACGGTTTTGGCGAGTTGATCGTATTGATCTAGGCGATTCAGATGCTTTCCGAGGGAAGCCGCTTGAGAAAAATCACCGATGCTATCACAGCCCGCATCTGCGCCAATTTCGCGAAGCAAACGCGCATTTTGATTACGCAAGGCACCCAAATGTAGTTGCTGCACCCAGCCTCTCTTATGATATGCCAAACCTAAGTAATGTAAGATCGCAGATTGGTACTGCGCTGCAGCAGTAGCAGTAATTTCTTTTCCTGCTAATCTATCTTTTATTGCTTGATTCACAATACTTTCCGAGAAATCTACGGCTACGATTTGCTCTAAACCATGATCAGATAGACGACAACCCACGCTATGAAAAAAGTCTAAACGTTGTTCCAGTGCAGCTTGCAAACTTTCCCAATCTTTAATTTCAATATTGGCTGCTACTCCTAGTTCCTGAATATACTTTACGAACTTGGAATTTTCTATCAGAATAGCCTTATCTGGTCGAAAAGCAGGTAAAATTTTAATGCTTAAATCAGACTTCGCAATTTGTTGATGAAAGTGCAAGTTGTCAGTGGGGTCATCCGTAGTGCAAAGCACTTCTACTTTCATTTTCTCCAACAAACCCACTACCCTATTTTCTTCTTTTTGGAGTGCTTGATTGCAGGTTTCATAAACGGCTTGTGCGTTTTTTTCAGTCAATAATTCATCAATATCAAAATAGCGTTTCAACTCCAAATGCGACCAATGATATAAAGGATTGCGAAGCGTGTAGGGCATGGTTGCTGCCCATTGCTCAAACTTCTCTAAATCGCTCACATCACCTGTAATATATTGTTCTTCAACACCTTGCGCACGCATCGCTCGCCATTTGTAATGATCGCCTTCTAACCAAATCTGAGTGATATTCTCAAATTGCTTGTTCTCTGCAATCTCTTTTGGAGGCAAATGATTGTGATAATCAATGATCGGTAAGTCCTTCGCGTATTGATGATATAATTCAATCGCAAAGTCGTTTTCTAAAAGGAAATTATCATGAATAAATGTCTTTTTTGCCTTCACAATAGGTGTTCCGTTCTGCATCTCTTACTGTTTTTCCCAATTTTTTAAAATTCCCAATTCCAAACCTCTCAATTCTGCCAATCCTCGCAAGCGACCGATGGCAGAATAGCCTGGATTAGTTTTCTTTTTCAGGTCATCTAACATTTTGTGCCCGTGGTCAGGGCGCATTGGAATTGGAGTGATTCGCTTTTGTTGCTCCTTCAATAATTGACTCATCACTTTATACACATCCACATCGCCTTCTAAGTGATTGGCTTCATGAAAATTGCCGTGTTTATCTCGTTTTGTACTGCGCAAATGGATGAAATGGATGTGTTCTGCAAATTGTTCGACCATTTTGGGCAGATCATTGTCTACTCGCACTCCAAATGAACCTGTGCAAAAACACAAACCATTGGAAGGACTTGGTGCTTCATGAAAAATATATTCCAAGTCACTCGCTGTACTCACCACTCGAGGTAATCCTAAAATCGGATAAGGCGGATCATCAGGGTGGATAACCATTTTGATGCCTAGCTTCTCTGCTGTGGGTAAAATACCGTGCAGAAACGCTACTAAATTTTGCCGAAGCTGATCTGCATCAATGTTCTTATATTCGTCTAGGGCTTGTTGAAACTGCTCCAAAGTATAACCTTCTTCTGCACCTGGCAAACCAGCGATGATATTGCGAATGAGTTGCTGTTTTTGATCTTCATTAAGCGTCTTGAAGTAGGTTTCGGCACGTTTCTGTTCCTCCTCACTATAATTTTTTTCAGCATTAGGTCGCTTTAGTAAATACATTTCAAAAGCCGCAAAAGCCGCTTTATCAAATCGCAAAGCCGTTGACCCATCTTCCACAACGTATTCCAAATCGGTACGCGTCCAGTCCAAAATAGGCATGAAGTTATAAGTAACAATTTTTACTCCGCAAGCTGCTAGGTTTTCAAGGCTAACTTTATAATTTTCAATATGTTGTAGCCAATTTCCAGTCTGTTTTTTGATGCCTTCACTTACAGGTAAACTCTCCACTACTGACCATACTAACCCTGCTGCTTCAATCTCTCGCTTGCGTTTTTGTATCTCTTCTACTGTCCAAATTTCACCGTTTGGAATATGATGCAGGGCATTGACAATACCTGTTGCGCCTGCTTGTCGAATATCTGATAAACTTACCGTATCATTTGGTCCATACCAACGCCATGTTTGTTCCAATTTTTTCATTACTATGAGTGAATGATGTGTTAGATATGTCATATTTTTTCTCAGGAGAATGATTCATTAAAATCTAATAATCAGAACTCTAGCAAAACCAAATATGACATATCTTAGTTAGACTCCCGAAAACGCCCCAAAGCCTCCGTCTACATTAATGATTGTTCCAGTCACGAAACTCGCCGCATCGCTGCACAACCAATTGACGACGCCACACAATTCTTCGGGTTCACCAAATCTTCCCATCGGTGTATTATTGACGATGGTCTGCGCTCTACCGGTGTAAGAACCATCTTCATTCAGCAGCAAGCTGCGGTTTTGTTCTCCAATAAAAAATCCTGGTGCAATAGCATTGACTCGAATGCCTTCACCATATTTTTGTGCCATTTCGACAGCCAGCCATTTGGTCATATTATCGACGCTTGCTTTAGCAGCAGAGTATCCAAAAACACGAGTCAGTGGACTTTGTGCTGCCATGGAGGAGATATTGATAATGCAGCCTTGTTTCTGCTTCGCCATCTCTTGTCCAAATACTAAAGTAGGCAGCACAGTACCTTTCATATTGAGGGCATTGACCTGATCTAAGTCTTCTACAGAGAGATCAAAAAAGGTTTGTTCGGGCATAATGGTTGCGCCTCTTCGATTACCGCCCGCACAGTTGATAAGGAGGTCTATTTTTCCCCAATGTGCTAGTATTTTGTTTTTGGCTGCTTCTAGTTGCGCTTCATCCAATACATCTGAAACCAATGCAAGAGATTGATAACCAGCATCTTCTATTTTTTGAACTTGTGCCTCTACTTTTGCCGCAGTACGACTTAAGATCGCCACTTTTGCACCTGCCTTCGCCAATCCCATACTCATTGCACCACCTAGTGCACCTGCTCCACCTGTAACGATGGCTACTTTATCCGTTAAATCAAACATTACTTATAGATATAATGTAGCTATTTATCAGTTGAGGAGAGAAAGAGAAAATTGTCGGTTTTCTTTTCCAGAAGTTACTGTGCTAAATAGTTACGATATAATTTTCAAATGAATTATTTAACTAAACAGACTTTAGTAGTTGCAATTAACCCTTACAATTTAGCTGAAAGGATTTGGCACTGTGTTACCTTAAATTCTAGTTCAATAATTTATTGAATTCTATCAGAAATCCATCAGGATCGTAGAACTTACTCACAATTACTTTGATCTTGCTTTTTCCATCGTAGGAAGGATATTGAGTCAGTTTCGGCTCGCTGATAATTTCGACATCGGAGAGTTGTTTGATTTGTTCAAATTGAGTTTCCAAATCAGCACTATTGAAGAGGAGGACGATATTTTGTTCTGCAAATCCTGTTTTACGAACAGGACTAGCTATTTTCTTAGGGTCTTTATAATCAAATTCTAGCAGCCCCAATACTCCATAAAAACTATGAGTGGCTTTCAAGAAAACGAGGCGGAGCGTTTGCATTCTTCCATCATCTGGATGAGGACGCTGCATAGTATTATCGTAAATGACTTCCATACCAATGATGTCCTTGTATAAGGCTAAAGATTTTCCTATATCTCTCACAATGAGTGTAGTACGCCGAAAAACCAATGGTAGCTCGCCTATATCCTCTAAGTCTACTTCAGCACTATCTTCAACTTTCGACTTGGACTGAGCGGCCGTGGAAGTACTTAGCGTCAAAGAAATTAGTACAGTGTAACGCAAGTCTTTTTAAATTTTATTTTTGCGTTCAAAAGCGAACACAAATGAAAAAACAACACATCAAATTGACAGGAGCAGACCGAAAAAAATTGGAAGAAAAATT
>JBCDFY010000230.1:0-11753 GCA_039176995.1 Bacteroidota bacterium | reverse complement strand
GGTTGCATAATCAATATTTATCAGTTCAAAATTGAAGGAATCATACGAGGTAGAGATTCGCAAACTGTAACCTTTATCTCCTTTCACGTTTTATTGGTTAAAGTATTTAAAAAGCGAATAAAAAATCCTTAATTCGCGTCTTGTTTTTATACTAGCCTAAATAAAGATGACGTTATGCTAGTGGTAAAAATAAAAGGGACAACCTTCCATCAATTTTATAAACATAAATAACATGAAATTAGCTTTGAGATTGCTAAGCCTTTGTGTCGTTCTACTCTTTGTAGCATCACCTGCTTTCTCCCAAAATCCGACTGGAATTATGACCGAAGCCAGTGACCCAAACGCCGACCAACCACTAGATGATATAGTAGCAAAAAGACTGACTTACGAGAAGCGTGTTTTGCCTTACGAGTCTATTCGTGAAGCAGATGTGATGTGGGAAAAAAGAATTTGGAGAGTCATTGATATTCGCGAAAAATTGAATTTACCATTCTCTTATCCAGAGCGTCCATTCTTTCAAATTTTGATGGAAGCCGCAGTAAATGGCGACATCACTGTATATAGTGGAGAAGATGATAAGTTTTCGAATAAATTGACGCCAGAAGAAGTTGCTTCTCAAGGTGCTTCTACAGATACGATCATTACATTTGACCCTGAAACTTACGAGGAAAAAATTCAAGTAGTGCGTAACGAAATCAATATGGAAGACGTGAAGCGTTTCCGTTTGAAAGAAGTGTGGTTTTTTGATGAAGAATCTTCCACTATGCAAGTGCGCATCTTAGGAATTGCCCCTATTTTAGAAGCAAAAGACGAAGCTGGAAATTTCAAGTACGAGCAAGCTATGTTTTGGGTGTATTATCCAAATGTTCGAGAATTGCTGGCGCGAGAACCCGCCTATACGCTCGGCAATGATGCCTCGCCGACCACCTGGGAAGACATCATGGAAATGCGATATTTCTCGAGTTATATCTATAAACAATCCAACGTTCGCGATGAGCGAATACAAGATTATATTTCAGGCAGTGTAGATCGCTTACTGGAAGCCGAGAAGATCAAACAAGAGATATTCAATTTTGAGCAAGATTTGTGGTCTTATTAAACGAAATCATAAGATTAACTCAGCTCGCAATTGAGATGAAAAAGGCTATTACTTATGAAAGTGATAGCCTTTTTAGTATCCATAATTATCTATCAGTGGAGAACCTTCGCCAAATCAATCAAATAGATGAACTGTCGTAGTTTTCTTAAGTGAATGAAATTTGAGTCTGTATCGCTTTCTACAACAATTCCTTCTTTGCCAAAGCTAAATTCTCTTTGTGTGCTTTCCTTAAAAAGGTAGAGGGACGATAGCGTTTCCACAACTCTTCTTCTGGGAATGAAAGTCCTTCGATAGTACTCTCTTTCAAAAGGTCAAGGTAATTTTGGGATTGTTCTAATCGTTTTTTTATAGTTGCTAAATCCTTAGTGCAATCACCATGTCCCGTAATCATTAATTTTACAGAACTGCTATTCAGTAAATTCTCGACTCGATACAGAGTTGCTTGATAGGCTGCTACACTTTCATAGATAAATGGAAATTCCAAATTGCTCAAATAGTCCCCTAGAATTAAAATGCCTAATTCCTTGTGGAAAGTTAAAATACCATCTTTATTGTGTCCATTGGCAGGCAAGAAGTGATAATTATCGCCCCCAAATTGTCTCGTTTCTGTTCCGTCAATTGCAACATCTACTTTTGGATAACTAATGTTGTAAGTTCTGTTAATATAATACTCTTCATCGAATTCACGAATGCTTGTCAGTTCTTTTTCAGGATTTGGGTGATTGATAAAATTCTGACTCGCAATGACTTGCATAGATTTAGCGAAGCGTTCATAAGCAATAATATGATCGTAATCAGAATGGGTAAAAAGCAGAAACCCTTGCTTGGATTTGTCAATTTGAGCTACTTTTTGCGCAATGAATTCTATTTCGAGTGGCAACCAATTTGGATCAACCAAAAGATAGTGATCTGCGCGTTCGATCAGGGTGCAAGTGGTGCGGTATAAAGCACTTTCAAAAACAGTGGTGTGTTGATCTTGGTATTGTATTTTCATGACTTTTTTGATAAATCACTAAGATACTAAGGAATATAAGGAGGGCGCAGTTCAAATTGTCGAAAGCCTGATAACGGTCATTTTCAAAATGACTGTTATCTAGGCAAGAACAGATGACAAGCATTTTAGAAATGCTCGTCATCAAAAGAGACATTTTGAGATGCACCCATTAGCTATAGTGTGTATAACAAATTGCACAAATACCTAAAGAGCTTGCTAAGAGCGACTTGTTTTGGATTTAGATGGACGTCGAGTCCATCCAAATCCATCGAGGTTTCCTAAGGATAAAAAATGGCTGTCCAGCCATTTTTTATCGTAATGCAATGTACGAAAAACCTCGATCAAATCATGGCAGTTCGACGCCGCCGTAATTTGACAAGAGCAGAGATCAGAGTTTTTGTTACTTCAAATCTTCTATAAAAGTGCAATTTGTTATACACACTCAGTTATCCTAGTGATTCCAATTTATCTTTTACTTTTATATCTTAAAAAGACACAGCTTTTTTCACAAAGCCTGTAACTTTTTCCTACCTAGCAGCATCTTTAGATCGAAACTGACTTTTGTACTAGGAAGAAATCCCGTCTTTAACAACCACACAATGAGCAAATCCTCCATTTTAATTATAGATGACGACCGCACCGTTTGCGCTGCTATGAAACTCCTTTTGAAACGCGCAGGTTTTCAAGGACATTGTTTGCATCATCCAAAAGAGGCAATTGAGACTATTGCGGAAAAGCAACCCGATTTGCTTCTATTGGATATGAATTTTACTATCGAAACGACGGGAAAAAAAGGACTGGAAACTTTACAGAAAATACGTTCGGTTTATCCAAATCTGCCAATCATTTTGATCACAGGTTGGGCAACGGTACAACTGGCAGTGGAAGGTATGAAATTGGGCGCGAAAGATTTTATTGCCAAACCTTGGGATAATAAACACTTACTCAATTCCATCAAGACGATTTTAGCATTAGAAGAAGGAAAGCAGGCAAAATCAGCTCCAAAAAGTAACGATAATTTTGCGCATATCATTGGGCAACATTCTGATTTTGTAAGGATTATCCAGACTGCGCAGCGCGTTGCAACGACAGAAGCCAGCGTGTTGATTACTGGCGAAAGTGGAGTGGGTAAGGAACTAATCGCTGAAGCGATTCACTACGAAAGTTTGCGTGCTAAAAAGCCTTTTGTGAAAGTCAATTTGGGTGGAATTTCCAGTTCGCTTTTTGAGAGTGAGTTATTTGGACACAAAAAAGGCGCATTTACAGACTCCATTGCTGATCGAAAAGGACGCTTTGAACTAGCAGAAGGTGGCACGATTTTTTTGGATGAAATTGGGGATTTAGAATTGGGGAGTCAAGTGAAGCTATTGCGCGTCTTACAAGAAAAGACTTACGAAGTATTAGGAAGTAGTTTGAGCAAACGAGCCGATGTGCGTGTGGTGAGTGCAACCAATAAACCACTCGAAGAAATGATTGAAAAAGGTACATTTCGAGAAGATTTGTACTATCGCATCAACTTAATTAAAATTGAAATCCCTCCCTTGCGAAAACGCGCCAGCGACATTCCACTCTTGGTTGACTTCTACATCAATAATTTAAAACAGACCTACAATCGCCCTGAGCTTCGAGTGGCTGAATCCGCTAATGAATGGTTGCAGCAACAAGCCTTCACTGGCAACATTCGTCAATTGCGCAATCTCGTAGAGCGCGTCGTTTTAATGTCTAATAATGAGGATCTGCAAATTGCCGATTTTCAGCAGTTTTACAGTGGAAAAGTTGCCAATAATGACGCTTTTCCTAAAGTTGGAACACTTTCCTTAGAAGAAATGGAAATCAAAATGATTCAACAAGCCATGAATCATCATCACCAAAGCGTGAGTGCGGCTGCAAAATCCTTAGGTTTAACACGTTCCTCTATGTATCGTCGCTTACAGAAGTATGGGATTGCTTATAGTGATGAATAAGTATCGACTGTTTATTGTAGATCGAACTTTTATAGAAGACTAACCTTAGAAACCCTTTTCCTGTAACATTTATCCAAACTTCTGAACGATATGTCCAAGTCCTTCTCTTTTCTTCCTTTTACATTTGCCTCGTGAATCAACGTTCCCACATCAAAATGTGGTTTTCTGCAACTCCATACTCCGCTACTTTTGTAATATGGAAAATATAAAGTTAGCAATAGTAGAAGATGATGCCGTCATCAGAGAAAGCGTGGAGGCTTATATGGAAACACATCCTTCTATTCAAATTACCTTTACGGTAGATAGTGTAGAAGCTTTTCTGGAAAAAGCGCGCGCTGCTATTCAACCCCAATTGGATGTGCTACTTTTAGACATCGGTCTGCCGGGCATGACAGGCATCCAAGGGCTTTATCACATTCGTCAGCAATATCCTAATATGGACATCATTATGCTGACCACTTTTGAAGAAGACGACAAAATATTTGATGCGCTTTGTGCAGGGGCGTGTTCCTACATTTCCAAGCGAACACCGCTCACCAAAATCCGAGAAGCCATTTTTACCGTCTATCGTGGTGGCTCGTATATGTCACCTTCCATTGCTAGGAAAATTGCACAGCGATTCATGCCCAAAGCCAAAAAGAAAGAAAATGCCCTTTCAGAGCGTCAAATGCAGATCGTACAAGCACTCGTAGATGGCTTGAGCTATAAAATGATCGCTAATAAGCTCAATATTTCTTTGGATACCGTTCGAGATCACATTAAGCGCATCTATCGCACTTTGGAAGTGAATAGTAAGGCGGAGGTGATTAAGAAGGTCTTGAAAGGGGATATTTAGATGGGAGACCGTTTCTCTGTGAGATAATAGATGTCAGATCGCCCGTATGGGCTGTCAGATAACGACCTCGAACAATTTCAAACCAAATCAAACTACCTCAAACAGCGAAGCCCTAAAACCAAATGAAAACATAATATTTCAATCAAAATAATCTAACATGAAAACTAATTCGTTTATTCAGTATGTAGTAGGCTTATTCATTTTAAGCCTTAGTTTCAGTATTAATGCTCAATCTGAAAATGGCACTTCGCCTTTCACCATAGATCTTTCTTTTTCTTTACCTGAGAAAGTTGACGATATTACAGCAAATGCTAAGCAAAAGCAAAATTTATCATGGAATCTAACTAAAGAGGAGTGTATGAAAATGCAGGAGAAGACCAGTCTGAAAAGGATTTGTCACAGAGATCATATTCTTGAACTCTTAGCAACTTCTGATGCTGAGGGCATACGCATTTATCCTGCCAACATTGGAACAACTTCTAATCCTATTCCTAGTATTCTAGCAATAGCGATTAATAAAAGGGGAGATGATTTACTTCCTTCTGATATCAGGAAGGACACGTCATGTTATATTTTTCAAAAAGATGGTAGTGTAAAAAAAGTGACTGTTGAATCAGCAATCAACATGATAAATAATATGCGGTCTTCTTTCACAGAAGGAACGGTTTTTGAACCACTAATGACTTCATTTAAAGATCAAGAGAATCGAACGTATTTCAAAGCTGCTTTCATTAGGGCTGATCTGACTCAAATGCTATCAGTGGAAGGTGCAAAAAGTTTACGCTTTGATATGGTTCAAATAAAGGAATCAAATAGTGAAGAGATCTTGAGAACATTTGCAGTATCTCCTGTGGATGATGATGGAGCAATTATTGGGACGAATACTAGACTTAGCCTTTTGCCTTGCCCACGTTATTGTCGAGATGGATATATTGATTAACTTTGGTTATTCCTATTCCGCTTTAAAAATGGTGCGTCTATAATTTTATCATTTGATAGCTCGTCGCCTTAATCCTCTCCCTTCCGCGATGTAGCCGCGGAAGCAAAAAGTACCGATTCCAATATGGAATGGAAATAAATGATATTTGCCTCAAATAGTCTGCGATCAAATTAAATTATTGTATGCAAGGTAAGTGCAAGAGAAAATATGCTTTATCTCTCCGGCTGACTATCTATTTCATAGTCAGCCCTTTGCTTTTTTTTGCACAAGTACAATCCTATTCTTTTCATCACCTCAATACAGACGATGGATTGTCGCAAGCTTCTAATAATTTTATTTACAAAGACTCGAGGGGATTTCTATGGTTGAGTTCTACTGATGGTTTAAATCGTTTTGATGGACAATCGGTAAAGGTGTACAAATTCATATATGGAAATTCCAACAGCTTACTCGGGA
This sequence comes from Bacteroidota bacterium, assembly GCA_039176995.1. Classification (GTDB taxonomy): domain Bacteria; phylum Bacteroidota; class Bacteroidia; order Chitinophagales; family Saprospiraceae; genus JAAUTG01. Next base: position 5,465 of record JBCDFY010000230.1, on the reverse strand, counting down.
ACAATATTAGCAGCAACTTTTACGAAGATCAGCATAGTAATCTCTGGTTTACCACTAATGAGGGGATTCATTGCTACATTAGAAAACAAGACCGCTTTCAGCGTTTTCAAATAAAAGACAAAGAAGACAGTCCGATTCAAGGGAGTTATCATGCCTTTCATTTCGAGCAGAATGTACTTTGGGTGAGCGTTGGTTTAGGGAACAATGGAAAACTTTATCAATTCAATACATCAACTTTCACAAGCAATTTCATTAGGAATATTGATGGGCAAAGAAATTACGTACTTAAAGATGAGAATGGGGAAATAGTCCAAGTCGTATCAGCAATGTTAAAAAATGGGATTGAGGTGCAGACTATTTGGGGAGGAAAAGAAAGAGAGCGTTTCTTTAATGAAGAGCAAAAAAATTTGGTAAATCATATCACTATCGAGGCAGAAAATGATTGGTATTTGAGTACAAGTAAAGGAATGATTTGGTTTGACTATCCTTCCAATAATTCAATAGTATTCAATACTTATCAGGAGGAGCCAATTGGTGAAGTTTATCACACCAATAGCATCAACGATTCCATTTTACTTGTAGCGACTAAGAGGCAAAGTGTCTTATTATTCGATAAAAGGCATCAACTATTTGTTGGTCAAATCCCTGTTCAGCCTAGTAATAAATCAAGTCTTAGTCTTGCGCCCGTTAATACAATATATAGCGATTCGTTGGGAAATGTCTGGTTTTCCAGCAAAGCAAGTGGCATTGACTTCACTAACCTCAATAAAGCAAAATTTGATCTGCCAAAGGCATTTTTAGGAGAGCGAGTAACTGCACTATTTGAGAGTAACCAAAGAGAGGTTTTTTGTAGTTACGGCAACAATAAAGTTGCCTCTTTTTCCAAAGGAATAACACAGTTTGCAGATGGAAAGCATCATGGGCCAGATGGTGAAGAGGTTCAGCCCATTCTGTTTTTCTTTGAGGATCAAAGAGATACCGTTTGGGCAATTACGAGCAACTACTTATTAAAATGGAATAGAGAAAAGCAGTTTTTTGAGTATTATGGAGCATTGCCTAGTGATGTCTTATATGCCTGTTCTACGTCTGATCGAAAATTATTATTGAGTACTTTTGATGGTATATTTGAATTCAAAGTGGAGGAAGAAGCTGCCAGTTTCAGTCCAATGAGGCAAATAGGAATTTATCAACGAGAATTGGCTACTGCTATATATGAAGATAAAAGAAAGCAAAAGTATCTTGCCTTGGATTTATCTAAAGTAGTGATTTTGGATGATACGGGTAAAAAAGTTGCTCAAATTGAAGAAATTGGTGAGGTCAACAGCTTTTATGAAGAAGAGCATTTTCTTTGGGTTGTGACGACTAAAAGTATTCTAAAAATCAATATAGATGATTATACGGTTGAAACGCTAAACGAGCAAAATGGAGGACTTCCTAATGAAACGTACTATTGTATCATTCCAGATGAGCAAAACAACTTTTGGCTAAGCAGCAACAAAGGCATAGTGCGCTATAATCGCAATACCAAAACCTATCATCGCTACACTTTAGCAGACGGCTTACAAGGCAATGAGTACAACACCAATGCTTTCCTAAAAACGCAAGATGGAGAAATTTGGATGGGCGGAACGAATGGCTTGAATCGCTTTTATCCTGAAAAAATTAAAAGTGAAATTCCTCTGGCTAAAGTGCAATTTACGCGCCTACAAATCAATGACGAGCCTGCACCTGATTCTATCAATATTACCATGACGGAGGAATTAACACTAGCGTATAATGACAATACCCTTTCCTTTGATTTTGTAGGCATAGATTATAGCGATCCCGAAAATGTACAATTGAAATATCAAATGCTGGGGAATGATGAAGACTGGATTGATGCCGGAAATGATGGTTTTGCACGCTACTCCAACCTGCCTTTTGGAAACTATACCTTCCAAGTGAAAGCCGCCAATTCGGATGGTGTTTGGAGCGAAGAAATTAAGCAATTGAACATTCATATCAGAAGACCTTGGTATCGAACGTGGTGGTTTTATCTGGCTAGTATTTTGAGCATTTCGGGTTTGATTTATGGTATTTTTATGTATCGTTTGCGACAAGCCTTGAAAATAGAACGCATGCGCGTCAAAATCTCTAGCGATCTGCACGACGATGTTGGAGGTTTGCTTTCGGGTTTGGCGATGCAATCCGAATTATTGGAAATGACCGCTGCCGAAGAGCGCAAACCTAAGTTGCAAAGAATCAGCGAATTAAGTCGAAATGCCATGTCCAGAATGCGCGATACCGTTTGGGCGATTGATGCTAGAAAAGATAAACTCGAAAATCTCTTAGATCGCATTCGAGAACACGCCGCCGAGACTTTGACGCCCAATGATATGAGGTTTGATTTACAAGTAGAGGAACTCGCCTTAAACAAAAATATGCCCACTAATATTCGCCAAAATCTCTACTTAATTTGTAAAGAAGCCATCACGAATGCCGCCAAACACAGCAATGGCGATCGTGTGAAAATTCAATTCAAAAAACATGGGCGCAATGGAATTGAATTGACTATTCATGATAATGGAAAAGTGCTTCAAAAAGAGCATAAAACTACAGGCTTGGGGATGAGCAATATGGCGATGCGAGCGGAGGAGATTGGGGGGAGATTGGAACTTAATACAAATAATGGCTTTCTTATCAAAGTATTGTGTTTATAGCCAATTAGTCATAACTCATTCACTATCAGGCTTAAATACCCATTAATGTTATCTCATGTAACATTTATCCAAGCCTTTTTTTGCTTTCGTCCAAGCCTTTGAAAAATACGTCCAAGTCCATTTTTTCCCCTCCTCCTACCTTTGTTCCAAGCAAAAAACAAAACGAATAAAATACCATTTGAAAACAACTTCGTTCTATCACTTCCCTTTTGAGTAGCTACCCTTTTTCTCTTCTAAAATGATGCTGACCACATCAAGATGTGGTGTTGTAACCTGGTCAGGGGCTATAATTTTGCCTCTGTAATTATCACCTATGCTATTAGGTGAGATAATGCTCAACTTTAAAACATAAAACAATGAAAAAACAAATAATTTTAATCGCTTTAAGTACAATCTTATTTTCCATTCAGGCATCTGCTCAATTGATAGATTACTATATCGTTGTCCACACAAAGGACGTGGTGAGAGGAGGAACAGACAATACAGTGTACATGAATCTATATGGTACGAAAGGAAACACTGGAAGATTTGTAGTGAAAGGAGATAAAGAACGTGATGATAAAGATGAATTCAGAATCACCAAATTCGATGTTGGGAATATTACGAAGTTGGTCGTAGATGTTTCAGGTGATCTAGCAGATAAATGGGATTTGGACTATGTTATGGTTACGAAAAATTCAGATGAACATATTCGTAACCATAGTGGAGGCTACTACGAATTTCGCCCAAACAAGGAGATGAGTTATGATCCAGAGAGTTTTACTCCTAGTTATAAGAAAGATCCTAGAGTAGTAGTGAATACAACTAAAGTGGGTACTCCTATTACGAATCGAGCAATTACGACAATCACCAATTTTGCGATTAATAAAAGCAGCCAATCGAATAGAGTAATGTCTTATCAAGAGACTTGGGGGGAAGTGGAATCAGTAGGCGTATCAACTGAAGACGCAACAACGATGGGTGCTTCGGTAACCCTTACTTACGAAAGTCCAGAAACAGTTGCAGGAAAATTTGGGGCAGAAGCCACAGCTTCTTTCGAAAATATGATTAGCGAAGTAAAAAGTAGCACTTTTGAAAAGAGCAGTTCAAGAACTTATGATTGGGGATACGATGCTCCTCCTGGAGTAGCTATATTCAAAAAAGCAACCTTTGAAATTCCTTATAAATACCAAGAATATAAAGTAGGGACAGAAAAAATATATGTAAGAAACTTGAATGCGGAGATTCGCCCTGTTGGTTTAGATGATATTCAACCTATTCCACAAAAAGACGCCAGCGGTAAGGTGATTCCTATTAAATGGAGTGTGATAGAAGACGAATATTTGAAGTATGCAGATCCAGTTGTTCAAAATGAAATCATCAATAGATATAAAAAAGAGTGGCTTCAAAAAGGCTACGTATATATGGGATTTCATTTAGAAGGTTTTCATCGCATAGAAACGCCTCAAAGCCAACGCATACATGTAGAAACACCGACAGTAGTATGTGAGCGTATCAAGGATGGAGCGCATAGTGCGATGTGGGAATTTGTTCCTATCTCTGGAAATACATGTTACATCAAAAACCGCTGGCGAAAAAGCAATTTATTCATGATGGATGCGAAAATCCAAGCAGATAGTAGAAAAGGTTCAGAAGCACAATGGGAAGTGACCAAACAAAATAATGGAACCTACCTCATCCGAAACGTTAGGTTTAAATTTCAATATTTAGGAATGGTTGATGGTAAAATAAGCTATGGTCGAACTAAGTACCAATGGAGTATTAAAGAAGTGGGTTGGTAAACCCTAGATTAATCTTGCTTAATCCTTTTGAAGAGTGTTTAAAAAAACGCTCGCCTTTATAGAACTCTTAGAGGAAATTCGTAACCCCAAAATCAGATTTTTTCAATCAATTAAAACAACAACAATGAAAACGACAATCAAATTACTATGCTTAAGTCTAGCCATTTTATGCTATTCCAACAATACACTTACTGCGCAAGACATGGATCCAAATGATCCAACTTATCTGAGTGTCACCTACATGAAAGTGAAGCCCGAAAATCGGGCGGATTACTTGAAAGTGGAAAAAGCGTGGACGAAAATTCATAAAGCCAAGTTGGAGGCAGGCGCGATCGAAGGTTGGTCCTTATTTGAAGTGACATCGCCTATGGGAAGCCATGTCGAATACAACTATGTGACTTACGAGATTTTAGGTCTAAATGCAGATGCAGCGAAGTTTATGGACAGTCCCTATTTTCCTGAAAATTGGGAAAAATTATTGACTAAAGAAGAACTCGCTCTTGTCAATCGCACAAGTGAATTAAGAACATTGGTCAAAAATGAAGTTTGGCAATTGCGCGATGGAATGTACGATGACAATTGGATGGATGCTAAAATTCAAGTTTGCAATTTCTTTTCTATTCCCAAGGGAGAAAATGAGTACAATCATTATTTGATAGAGAAAAAATATTGGATGCCGGTGCATAAAGCGCGCATCGCCGATGATAAACTAGAAGGTTGGGATATTTCTAATTTGTACTTGCCTTTTGGTAGCGATCAGGCGTATGAAGTTTCCACTACCGACGTCTATAAAGACATGAAGCAATACATGGCAGAGGTGGAAATGGAAGCCTATATGAAAAAAATACATCCCAATAAAACAATGGACGAAATATTCGCAGAAACGCGCGCCATAGGAGATTTGGTGAAAGGAGAAGTGCGCCAGTTGGTTGATCGAGTGAACTAGGATTCCGAACTCAGGCGTCGGACGCTTTTGGAAGCGTCC
>JBCDFY010000229.1:0-11774 GCA_039176995.1 Bacteroidota bacterium | reverse complement strand
CGCACTGAGCGTTTCTTTGGATAATTTTTCTTCCAATTTTTTTCGGTCTGCTCCTGTCAATTTGATGTGTTGTTTTTTCATTTGTGTTCGCTTTTGAACGCAAAAATAAAATTTAAAAAGACTTGCGTTACACTGTACTAAATAAGTTTAGATTTCTACTTGACAGTTTCATTTTCTATGGAAGCCGTCAATTCTGGGCTAGGTCGTTGCTACTTTTCGCTTCACCACAGCAATGAGTTGTTCGATATGGAAAGGTTTTTGAACGAACTCTAATGGATACTTGAGTTCTACATCAGAAGCAGTAGCGGTAAGGACGATGATTTGCGTTTCATTTTTGGGATAGGGTAAATTTCTAATGATTTCAATTGCCTCAAATCCATCCATGACAGGCATATGCAAATCCATTAGAATGAGATCAAGATCTTGCTGGTACACCGCTTGTACTGCTTCTTTTCCATTATTAGCGACAATGACTTCTGCTCCGTTTCTTTGTAATACTGCCAGGGCAATTTTCTGATTTAAAAGGTTATCTTCTACCAGTAAAATTTTACAGCCTTTCAGAGGTTGCTCTTGTGTTATATTACTTTTTGTAGAAATGTTATTAACCCTTTTCATTTGCGCAATTGGGAAACTCAAATCAAATTTAAACTGACTTCCTTTACCAACTTCACTCTCTAATTGGATTTCTCCACCCATCAGACTTACTAACTGCTGACAAATAGGTAGCCCCAGACCGCTTCCCCCGAATTCCCGTGTCGTAGCATTCGAGCCTTGGATGAAGTCTTCAAATATGAGTTGTCGCTTATCTTCTGGTATTCCAATTCCAGTATCGCTCACTACAAATTGAAGTTGAGTTGCTTTCGTATTTTTTTCAAGTGTTTTGACTTCTAATACAATGACTCCTTTTTTAGTGAATTTAACTGAATTGCTCAACAAATTGGACAGGACTTGATACAAACGGGTTGAATCACCGATGACCAGTTGATTCAAGTCTAAATCTGATTTCAGTTGGATGTCTAAGTCTTTGTTTGTATTGGAAATTCGATAGGTATGAACGACAGATTTTAATTGTTTTTCAAGATCGAAAGGAATGTGTTCTAGTTCAACCTTTTTCGCTTCAATTTTGGAAAAATCTAATACATTATTAATCAGTTCTAATAAATGTTGACTAGAAGCCTTCAAACCGCTGACATATTCCATTTGGTCGCTTCTCGGGCGTTCAGTCGCCAATAATTCTGTAAAGCCGATGACTGCATTCAAAGGCGTTCTGATCTCGTGGCTCATTGTGGAAAGAAACTCTTGCTTCACCTTAGAAGACTTGATCACTTCTTCGTTGGCAGATTTTAATTTTTTATTTTTCTGATTAAGGCTAAATAACGTGATTCCGACGAAAAAGGTGGACACCAGAATAAATAGGAAGATTAGATATTGAAGTTTTATCTGTGCATCTTGTCGTTCTTGTTTAGCCTTTAGTAATTCATTCTCCGTTGCAATCTGTTCTGTTTGATAGCGAGTTTCTAATTCCAGAATGCGTTGATCTTTCTTTTTGGCATTGAGGCTATCGTTCCAAGACATAAATTCTCTCTGCAAGGCAAACGCTCCTTCGTAATCTTCCAATGCCAATTTCGCACTCGTCAGACTTTCATAAAATACAGGTTGATATTCTTCACTGTTCAATTTATTAGAGAGCTTTAAACCCATATCCGCAACTTCTATAGCTTCTCCATGTCGCTCCCGCTTTGTGTAAAAATGAGCGAGAGAAGCGTACACCTCAAGCAATCGGTTCTCACTTTCGAGTGCTTCAAAAATCTTTTTGGCGTTCATCAAGTGATTTTCAGCACGATTATTTTGTCCCAGTTCTGAATAAATATCTCCTAAATATATATTTGCAAACCCCTCCATGTCCACATCATTGTCTTCTTTCGCTATCTTGATTATCTTATTGAAGTGTGTCAATGCTTTTCTATGCCGATTCGTTCTTACATAAAGTTTTCCTAAAGCTACGCTAGTGGCAGTCAACGTACCATTATCATTATTTTTTTCCGCAAGTTCTATTAAGCGAAAGAACCTTTTCTCTGCCATTTCATAATTCTCTTCCTTAAGATGTAACCATCCGACATTTGCCAACAAATAGCTGAGCATAACGTCATCGTCTGTCTTTTCTGCTTCAATTATCGCCTTATTAAGATAATCTAACCCTTGGTCTACATCATTCATTTGGACATATGCTATACCCAAACCATTCAATGCAGAAGCCTTATGTGCGGGACTATTTATCACTTCTGCAATAGCTAAAGCAGCTTCACTCTTTTTAATGGATAACGCATTTTCTCCTTTTAGCCAATAATAAGATCCCTGCAAATACAAGGCTCGGGAAAGTCCACCATCAAAGTCTAATTTTTTTGATAATTTTTCTGTTTCCAATGCAAATAGGTAAGCAGTATCTAAGCTAACGCGTAAAAGTTGGTGAGCGATTTCATTGAGTTGCTTAACGCGTACCGTATCTTGCGTAGCTGTTTTTGATGTTAATACATTGTACAGGCTATCTACTTGAGATGATTGATCTGCTCTAGAGGGAGAGAAAAAGTGAAGAAAGTATAGGAAAGATATGAATATTTTTAATTTCATTGGATTGCTTAACCTAATTGGTCAAAAGTACATAAATGTACCAGTTTCACGAAATGCCTGATTGATTTTATTGGTTATGGTAAATATTGATTGTACGGGTAATATTTATATTACTCTACCTTACTAAAATAGCTCCTATATCTTTTCCGCCGCTTTGCGGCGAAAATGGGTGGATTTGTAGGAGAAACATAATATTTTGCTGTTAGCAAAATATTATGTTTCTCCTACAAACCTCCTTTGCGGGCTCAGATAGCCATCGGAGTTGGCGGCGAGCATACACGTATTTCAAAAACAGCAGGGTAGAGTATATTTATCTATTAGATTTACGGACATTTTTAGATTTCGTTTATGGAAATACGTTAATTTTTTGGAATAATGCGCTCGACTAATTCAGAAGTTGTGTATAACAAATTGCATTTTATAGAAGATTTGAAGTAACAAAGACTCTGTTATCTGCTATTGTCAACTCATGGGGGCATAAGCCTGAGGCAGACGTGGTCGAACTGCCATGAGTTGATCAAGGTTTCTATCGTTTTGCTTTGGGCGCAAATGAACGATGCAAAGCAAGCAAGCACTCTTAGAAAAAGTATAAGGAGAAGACTAAATTCCATATCTTGTGGCACTTTTCTACACACCTATACAAGTACTTGAATGTCCACTAGGCAAAAATTGGCACTCCTCCGAAAAGCGATGCAAGACTATCATTTAGATGCGTATCTTCTACCAAGCAGCGATCCGCATCAAAGCGAATATGTTGCAGAACATTGGAATAGTCGCGCTTGGTTGTCGGGTTTCACAGGTTCGGCGGGCATCGTTTTAGTGACTCAAAATTGGGCAGGTCTATGGACAGATAGTCGCTATTTTTTGCAAGCAGAAGAACAACTGGAAGGTAGCGGAATACAATTGATGAAAATCAATGAAGACGAACGCTACGAAGATTGGATGATTGAGCATTTGCCGCCACAAAGTCAGATTGGAATTGATGGACGCCTGTTTTCTGTATCGCAAGCAGACAACTTACAAGACAAATTAGAACCTTTTGAATCTCAAATAATTAAGCACGATTTAATTGCTTCGATTTGGAACAATCGTCCTAAACTTTCTAGCGAAAAGATTGTGGTCTACGAAGATCAATACGCAGGAAAGAGCAGTCGAGAAAAGATAGCAGATATTCGGGAAATAATGCAGGAAGAGCAAGCAGATGTCTACTTGATTAGTATGCTAGATGAAATAGCTTGGCTGTTCAATTTACGCGGAAAAGACGTTGCTTTCAATCCTGTTTTTTATGCTTTTGCCTACCTCACCAACGAGAAAGCTATTTTATTTATTGATGCTCATAAAGTAGGTTCAACAGTTGCTCACCACCTAGCTCAAAATGGCATCGAAATACTGCCTTACGCTGCTTTTGAATTTTACATTGATGAACTACCAAAAGATCAGAATATCCTTATTGATCCTGCCACTTTTCCTTCTAATTTATGCGAAATCATTCAAGGAGAAATCCTAGAAGCAGACAGCTATATTCAAGCTACTAAAGCCATCAAAAATGAAATCGAAATTCAACACCTTCGCCAAACAATGGAGAAAGATGGTGTTGCATTGTTGCGCACCTATCACTGGATGGAAAAGACCTTGCAAGAACGTCCAATTTCAGAAGTAGAGTTTGGAAAACAGCTAAGCCAATTCAGAAGTCAACAAGCTCACTATCAAGGAGATAGCTTTGACTCCATTGTTGGTTTTCGAGCAAACGGAGCGATTGTTCACTATCGCGCTGCACCTGAAACTTGCGCACAAATTCAAGGTGAAGGCATCTTGCTTGTGGACTCTGGTGGACAATATTTGGATGGCACAACGGACATCACCAGAACCATCGCCATTGGCAAACCGACCACGGAACAAAAGCGTAATTTCACCCTCGTTCTGAAAGGACATATCGCACTGGCTTCCATTCGATTTCCAGAAGGAACAACGGGGATGCAACTGGACATTTTAGCTCGACAGTTTCTTTGGCAAAATCACCTCAACTTTGGACATGGCACTGGACATGGCGTTGGTTTTTTCTTGAATGTTCATGAGTCGCCGCCAAGCATTAGCCCTTCCGCCAATCGCATTACTACTTTGGAAGCAGGCATGATTTTCTCGAATGAGCCTGGCTTCTACAAAACGGGGGAATACGGCATTCGCATCGAAAATCTACTGCTCTGCGTGGCAGATAAAAGCACTGAAGACTACGGCGATTTCCTAAAATTTGAAACGCTTAGCCTCTTCCCAATTGATTACGCCCTAATAGACACTTCTCTAATGACCGCTAAGGAAATGGCGTGGCTTAATCGTTATCATCACGAAGTGTACAAGCGACTGTCGCCACATTTGGAGGAGGAGGAACGGAAGTGGTTGGAGTTGAGGTGTCGGAAGGTGTGAGTGCTAACCGAAATAATCAATTAATCGTTGAGGATCACGTTTACTATGGGCAATGTCCACAACAACAACCAGTATATCTTCCTCTCGGATGGTGTAAACTATTTTATAAGACCACTTTAGAATTCTTCGATAGATTTTTTGCTCACTAATCTCTGGTATGATCGTATTTTTTTGAGGCATGTAACTCAAATCATCAATCGCTTCTAATATTCCATCGAGGACCTTATTTGCAACTTCTGTAGAGGCATTTTCCCCAATGTATTTTACGATATTTTCTAGCCCTAATTCTGCAAATGGAGTGATAATTACTTTGTATTGTTGAGCCATTTTTTTGCTTTTTCTCTTATTTCATTTGTACTGACATAAGCATCTTCCTTCACAGCATTTTCTACTTCCTTGTCGTAAATTATCTTCATATCTCTAGCATACTTTGGTTGCCCTTCTATGTCATATCCGACAATAGAACTATCAGAGGATTGTTCCTCTAAATGAGTGTTTAACATGGAATAGACCACCTTCAAGAAATGTTCATCTAAAAGGTCTACGTAAGCATGTACTTTCGTTTTGACTTCTTCTACATTTGTCATCATAAGATGATTTTTGCTCAAAATACAATAATGTTTATTTAACAACTAATTTATAATTTTAGTTGAACCAATAATTTGCTCGTAATTATCTCTACAGCCCCTCAACATCTCCCGATATTCCCTCACCATCCGAAACCGAAACGCCAACCTCACCGTCTCCCAAGCCATCTTCAAACCATCTGCCAGCACATCAATTTTTTCATCATCAATGTGTTGCCATTCCAGCGGCATACTTTTTACGGGAATATTTAGGTAATTGGCTTTGTAGAGCAATTCAATGTCGTGCGCCCAGCCTTTGATTTGCAAGTCTTGAAAAAGGATTTGAGCGATAGGTATTGGATAGAGTTTGAAGCCACATTGAGTATCTGAATCTTGGATGGGTGTGACGATACGGACGAGTGTATTGAAGAGTTGTCCAGCCAATTTTCGGTTTTGGCGTGCGTCAATATTGGATTCTGGATGATTGCGGGAACCAATGAGGATTTCTTTTTTAGAAAATTGATTATCAGGTAGTTGTAACAGCCATTTATTCAGTTCTATTGGGCGTGCTGCCATATCTGCATCTAAAGTTAATACGAAATCGCCTTGTGCTGCAAAAACACCTGCTTGCAATGCACCACCTTTGCCTTGATTGTCAGAAAGCGGAAGAACTTTGTACGTCACTAGCTCGTCGGAAAGCGAAGGGAATCGGTTTTGCAACATACGAGCAGTATCATCTTTACTCCCATCGTCCACAATAATGACTTCGTAAGGATACTGCCAATGAGCTCTAAATTCACGTAGTCCATCTTCCAAATAAGACAGCCGATTACTTTCGTTGTAGCATGGAATAACTAATGATATAGAAACTTTGTTACTTTGCAAGTTCTGATCGCTTAACCGACAATAAAGCGGTCTGATTTCTAAAAAAAGACGTATTTATTTACCACAATAGTCATACAAGTTGGTTTCACATAGACTATATAAGTTGTATCCAATCCTAGAACTGAAAAAGCTAAGTTTTATACAACTATAATAGAAATTGAGGTTATTCTATATAGTAATTAAAGTGACTCTAAAAGCTATATGACCTATGTAAGAATACTCTATGATCTATGTGGTAAATAGTTATAAAAGACAAAGATAAAACAATGACTCGACTTAGTGTAAACATCAATAAAGTAGCCTTATTACGCAATTCAAGAGGAGGCGAACTACCCGATTTGGTGAAAGTAGCAAAAGATTGCGAAGCCTTTGGCGCACAAGGCATTACGGTGCATCCTCGTCCTGATGAACGCCACATTCGATACAGCGATGTTCCTCAACTGAAAGAAATCGTTACCACGGAATTTAACATCGAAGGTTATCCTTCTCCTGGCTTTATGAAACTGGTGCTAGACAATCCACCACATCAATGTACGCTTGTGCCTGATTCGCCAGAGCAACTGACTTCCGATCATGGTTGGGACACGAAGAAAGATGCTGAATTCTTGACAAAAATTGTAGCGGAATTGAAGGCTAAAAATATTCGAGTTTCCCTTTTTTTGGATGCAGAAGAACAGTATTTGGAAGGCGCAAAAACAGTTGGTGCAGATCGCATTGAATTCTACACAGGCGACTATGCAAAAAACTACGCCGCAGATCGAGAAAAAGCAGTTGCTGCGCATCGAGAGTGTGCAAAATTGGCACAAGAGTTAGGTTTAGGCATCAATGCAGGACACGATTTGAATTTGGAAAATTTGAAATATTACGCGCAAGAAGTGGAAGGTCTATTGGAAGTTTCTATTGGTCATGCCCTGATTGCGGATGCACTGTATTTGGGACTGGAGAAGACAATTGGTCTGTATTTAGGATGCTTAAAAGAAAATTGAATGTGCTCAAGAATGTGTGTTAAACAGAAGAAACTGCTCATGTATCAGCAGCAAAATGCCAAATATCTTTTTAGGTCATTCTCAAGTTGATATACTGTAATCAGAACGTTGCTATTGAAAAAGTAAATGTTCTCTCCGTAGATTCTAATGTTATTTGCAGGGTTCTCTTTTTTATAAAGCTGAGTGATGTATTTTTTAAGTTTCCCTTTGGTTTGAGCATGCCGATAACCTTCGTTCAGCACCTTTGGCATCATTCTATCCAGTGTTTTTTTGCTCCAACTTAATCTTTCTTTGGCTCTAGCATAAGCATGATCCGTTGCAACACATTCCGTTATTTTTTCATTTTTGATCATTTTATTTTGCTTTTCTCGTATATTAATAACACGATATTCGGCAAAATCGTTGAACATAGAATTTAAATTATCCGACTTTATTTAGAACGCTGTTTACTGTGCCTCGGAACTACTGAAATGTCCAAGCAACGATTCTCGTTACCTTGTTTCCAGTTCCCATTGGAATAGTTTCTACTCTTTGAGCTTGTACTTTTTTCAAAGCAGCATAAATAATTTTCAGATTCGACGCTTTGGAAACTAAAGTGGTAAACCAAGTGCAGTTTTCTGCAAAGATTTGACTTTCGGTAATCATATTTTGGATGAATCTAACTTCGCCACCTTTGTAAACTAATTCATTCAAATTACCCGCAAAGTTCGATTTTGGATTTTTTGCTTTTTGATGCGTCAAGTTTTTCACTTTTCTGAGTGTCCCTTTTTGCGCATCTGCCAAGGAAGTGTGAAAAGGTGGATTACAGATAGAAACATCAATGCGTTCTTTTTTTCCTAGAATTCCGTTGAAGATGTGATTAGGATTTGTTTGATGTCGGCATTCGATTTTTCCTTGAAGCTGAGGATTCGCTTGAATAATTTTGCGCGCAGTTTTAATAGATTCCGCATCAATATCTGAACCAATGAACTGCCAACTGTATTCTACCACACCAATGATTGGGTAAATACAACTTGCTCCAACGCCAATATCCAAACACTTGATCTGCTCTCCTTTAGGAATTTTTCCACTATTTTGAGTACCTAATAAGTCAGCAATATAATGCAAGTAGTCAGCTCTGCCAGGAATGGGTGGGCAAAGATTACGATCTGGAAAGTTCCAGTATTCGATGCCGTAATCTTGCTTCAACAATGCTTGGTTTAGCAATTTTACAGCTTTGGGATTAGCAAAATCCACCGATTCTACACCATACTTATTGAGTTGAATGTACTTTTCCAGTTCGGGAATCGCCAGTTTCAGTGCATTCAGATCGTAGCGTTCCCGATTCCTATTTCGAGGATGCAACTTCGTTTTAGTAGATGACTTTTTTGGTGTTGCCATAACAACAAATTTTTACAAAAGTAGACACACATTTAAAAAGAGAATTTCGTTTCCAAAATCCACAGAAAGTCTTTTTTCAAAGGTGAAAAGACTTTCTGCTCAGGGGGTTTTTAAGGGAGAAAAGCATGAAAAATTGGTGATTTTTCATGCTTTTCTCCCTCAAACTCCCATTGGAGCGGGCAAAAAATCCTCCTTACGTAAAGTCCGTATGGAAAAGATTTTTTGTCTGCGACTACACGAAGTTCAAAAAACGTATCCACTTTTGAAAACAACTACGATCAAGCGTATGCTCTAACATCCTTGCGCTCCATAAAATAGACGAAGGCTTTGTTAGAAATTCGTCGTCCACCTGCTGTCGGATAATTGCCCGAAAAATACCAATCGCCATTATTGTTCGGACAAGATTGATGTAGACCTTCAACGGTTTGATAAATGACTTCTACATCAGGCTTGATGTTAGGCGGCGTGACAATTTCTGCTATTTTTTGCGACACTTCTTCGTAGGTAAATTCTTCATACAAGCGCTTCACTTCATTCACCATTTCCGACGCAGGCAGTTTTAGTTGCGCTTTGCATTTTTCGTACACTTCATCCAATAAATAATTCTTTCCACGCTCTTCTAGTAGTGCAATTAAGGCTTTGAAAGCAGCAAAATTGTGCATTTTAGACATATCAATACCGTAGCAATCTGGATAGCGAATTTGTGGCGCAGAGGAGACAATGACGATCTTCTTGGGGCGCAAACGAGAGACTATTTTCAAGATGCTATTTTGCAAAGTCGTACCGCGCACAATAGAATCATCGAGTAGTACTAAAGTGTCCACATCGTTTTTTACAATACCATAAGTCACATCGTAAACATGAGAAACTAAATCGCTACGAGAATCGTCATCCGCAATGAAAGTTCGCAATTTTTCGTCCTTCACTACCAATTTCTCAACTCGAATACGTTGACTCAATATCTTATGAATTTTTTCGGGCGTCAAATCGTCCATTTCTTCTAAAATACGCTTTTCCTTCCATTCATCCAGCTGTTCTTCTATGCCTTCCTGAAGACCAATGAATGCCGTTTCCGCCGTATTAGGGATGAACGAAAATACGGTA
Organism: Bacteroidota bacterium; assembly: GCA_039176995.1. Taxonomy (GTDB): domain Bacteria; phylum Bacteroidota; class Bacteroidia; order Chitinophagales; family Saprospiraceae; genus JAAUTG01. The sequence goes on along the minus strand of JBCDFY010000229.1, from coordinate 1,804 downwards.
TTTTCAAAGTCGTATTCTACCGATTCGAGGACTTGTTTGGTTAATCGTTTTCCTAATTCTTTGCGTTCTAAATAAATATCACCATCCGTGCCACGCGAGAAATAAATCCGCTCAAAAGAACAAGCCGTACGTTCCCCTTGCTCCACGAAAGGTTTTTCATCCACACGTCCATCTTTCTTAATAATCAAAGCATGACCACGCTCCAACTCTTTCACTTTATCAATATGCACGTCAAAAGTCGTCTGAATTGCAGGACGCTCGGAAGCTGCTACAACGACCTCTTCATCTTTATAATAAAAAGCTGGTCGAATACCATTCGGATCGCGCATGACGAAAGCATCACCGTGTCCAATTAAGCCCGCCATTACATAGCCTCCATCAAAACTTTTGCTGGCTCTTTGTAACACACGTTGCACATCTAATTCATTGTAAATCAACTCATTGATCTCTTCATTGGAATGTCCATCGGGTTTGTGCCAAGCATGTAAACGCGCTACTTCACTATCCAAGAAATGTCCAATCTTTTCAAGCACGGTTACTGTGTCAGACTTTTCTCTTGGTGACTGTCCCAAAGCAACCAACTCCTCAAAAAGCTCATCTACATTGGTCAAATTGAAATTGCCTGCCAGAATAAGATTACGCGAAATCCAATTATTCTTGCGGATAAAAGGATGACAATTTTCTTTCGCATTCAAGCCGTGTGTTCCATAGCGCAAATGACCAAGCAACAATTCTCCAACAAATGGCTTATTCTTCTTTAACCATTCCGCATCTTTCATATGCTTTGGCGAGACATTCTTGAAGTTTTTGTAAACATCGTTGAAAATTTTATCTAAATAATTTGCTCCGTTTCTCCGTACACGATTCATATATTCCACGCCAGGAGGCGTACTCAATTTAATGGTTGCGATACCTGCACCGTCTTGCCCTCGGTTACGTTGCTTCTTCATCAACAATCGCAATTTATTCATTCCATAAAGCGGTGTTCCGTATTTTTCCTTATAATAATCTAAAGGTTTTAATAAACGAACTACTGCAATACCACATTCGTGTTTGATTAACTCACTCATTGTATTATGGATTTTTTTGCTCTCCCTTTTGGCAAGTGACCAAGAGCATAATTTTGTCGCAAAGGTAGCCGAAAACTTATTTCTTGAAAGTGCTTTTGAAGGATTATTTGTACTTTCATTGTTTAGACACCAAAAACTCAGGCAAAGTCATCTTTTGTGAATAAAGAAAGACAACTTTTCTCTATTTGGGAAGGTTTCTGTTCTACTCAAAAATAAAAATTATGGCAGGTTTTCGCTTTTTCAAAACTCCCAAACCACAAAGATTTGATTACAAACCGCGCTTCTATGAGCCAGAAAAAGAGGAATTAATGGAAAGAGTGCGCAGCGCAGAACAACAAGAAGAATACGATCCTGAAAATATAAAGTCGCGTATCTCTGGAGGATTTCGTCGCAAAACGGGCGGCTATGCTACGGATCGGCAGTTTCGCTCGCAGCAAGTGAAACGCTCTAATATTAGATTACTGATGATTATCGGATTTCTAATTTTCATTGGCTACGTCTTGTTTTCTTCTAATTTGACGAGCTTGAAGGCGATTTTGGAGAGTGTTTCTGGATATTAGAAGAACAAAGTTAATGGCTTACGATTATCTTGGTTTTTCCACTTTATTAGCTTAGATGTAACATCACGTTTCATTAAAAAATTTAGAAATAAAACCCTTTTTCTGAATCAGAGTCTTAGAAATACAGCCCTTTTTCTAAACTATCAAAAGTTTTAAAACAATTTTACTGTGTTG
>JBCDFY010000228.1:0-11803 GCA_039176995.1 Bacteroidota bacterium | reverse complement strand
GGGTAAAATATTGATTTTCAGTTATATAAATTTTTAGACAAGCTCTAAATCATTTCAAAACAACTTCTTTGTGAATATTCACTAATTTGTATATTTGTATTATTATTTAGAATTAATCCAATTCTTAATAATTTATTACAAGAGAACATTTTTAATTCTAAAGAATCAAGACTAAAAACCTAAGGAATGGCATTTCTACTGATACTAATTTCGAGCGTATTACTCTTTAGCAAGTCTAAATATTTTCCTAAAAGGTGGCATTACATAGCGACTCTAACTAGAAAAAATCCACTTTGGACAAGAATAGTTGGTTACTTTTTGCTAGGTCTTGCAGCCATTTTATACATCAAAACTTGGGGCGGTTTCACAGGTTTTATCATTTGGTCAATAGCTGTCATGCTTTGCTTGAGTTCCGTGGTAATGTTTCTTCCAGTACTAGCGAATTTATTATCGAATAAACAAATCAACAATTCAGCAAATCAACAATAACTCATGCCCGCAAAACAGCAATATTTATCAACTAAAGGACAACGCGCTCTCAAAGTTTCCGCAGGTATTTTAGGTGGATTTTTACTAGCGAATGCGCTGCACCTGGTAGTTGGCTCATTATTAGAAAATAAAGCAGTCGTAGTCATCACTTCTGCATACAGTATCTTCTTCTTTTGGATACTATTCATGATACTAGCATTCACCTTCAAAAATGGGTGGAAGGTTTGGGGAATTTATTTATTAGGAATTGCAATTTGTAGTGGAATCATTTTCTTGGTAAAGTAGCATAATTACAGTTGACATGAAATTAAAGGGACTCAAAACTCGGTTGTACAATATTTTCTTCCATACGCACACTGTGGCAGGGATTGTAATTAGCTTTGCATTGTTTGTGATTTTCTATGCAGGCGCATTCTCGCTTTTTCGACACGATATTTTACGTTGGGAAAACCCAGATGCGCGAATAGAAGTTCCTGAAACAGTAGACGTAGATCGAGCACTGGTAGCGGCAATGGATCATTACGAAAACTTTGCAGAAACAGAGGTTTTTACCATTAGGATGCCTACCGAAGAATCGCCTTTTGTCAAGTTTTATGGTGCGACCTATGCAGAAACAGAGGTTGACGAAGAGCAAGCGGCAACAACAGAAGAAGAAGCTCAAGACGAGAAAGTAACGGAAATTGATACTACAGTAGCAACGGCGCAAAGAGAAACTGAACGATTTGCGGCACACATTAATGTCGAAGATAACTATCACCTCATTGATGAGAAAGAAGCTGAAACTACCATAGGGGATACTATTTACCACTTGCATTATTTCCGACAAATTCCAGCCATTGGTATATACATTTCGGGTTTTGTAGCCCTATTCTTTCTGTTTGCGAGTATTACAGGCTTAATGATTCATTGGCGGAATATTGTTAGTCGATTTTATGCCTTTGTCATAGAACGGAAATGGAAACAAATTTGGTCAAACGCTCACACAGTCCTTGGCGTTATCGGCTTTCCCTTTCAAGTTGCCTACGCCATTACAGGAGCTTTCTTTGGCTTGACTATTCTACTTCTGATACCGAGTGCATTAGTATTATTTGAAGGAGATACTCAAAAAATAATTGCGGTCGTCCGTCCTGAAGCAGCCATACAAGTAGATAAGGATGCACCTAAAGCAGAACACGCTTCCTTACAATTTTACTATGACAAAGTCGAGAAGATGTATCCAAATGTTGCGATAGGTAATGTGAGGGCATATAATCACGGTCGAGAAGACGGTTATGTTTCTTTTTATTTAGACGATGGACGAACCATTAATGGAACTGGTTCAATTGTCTATTCCTTGGTTTCGGGAGAAGTTCTCTTCCATTCCCCCCCTTCTGAAGGTGGATATGTAACCTCAGTCATGAATGTAATATCTAAACTACACTTTGCTAATTTCGGAGGACTTGCCCTAAGAGTCATCTATTTCATATTGGCGATGATTACCTGCTTTATGATACTGAGTGGCGTACTGCTCTGGCAAGAGGCGCGGAATACCAAAAAATATACAGATAAGCAAAAGCGGTTTCACCACAGAGTAACGAAATTCTACTTAGCAGTTTGCCTGGGGTTATTTCCTGCTGTAGCCATAATTTTTATTGCCAATAAAGCTGTTCCAATGGATTTAGCGGGCAGAGTAGCTTATGTCAATGCTACCTTTTTTATCAGTTGGCTATTACTCATCATCGCGGGGCTTTTCTGGAACAACTTTAGAAAACTCAATCGTAATTATTTACAAATTGGAGGCATCTTTTCGTTGTTGATTCCAATTACCAACGGAATCGTCACGGGTGACTGGGTTTGGAAGACCCTTGCTAACGCGCAATGGTATGTAGCGAGTGTAGATATTTTCTGGATGATTACAGGGCTAAGCGCTTTGCTAGCCACGCGCTGGATTCAGACTTCTCAAAAACAGGTGAAAGTGAAGATGCAGCAGCCAAAACGAGTCAAAAATCCATCCATTTCTGTAGAAAGTTTAGTGGTGAACTACGATAAAGGTAAATAGTGCCAAAAGGGCTCAAATCTGTTAATTAGCTAAGACTTGCCAAATTCACAAAACTTGGCAAGTCTTAATCCACTATATTGTCGCTTACTTCATCACCTCCTCAAATTGCGCCTTCCAATAAGCGCGTTTTTCCTCGTCAGTATTGGCTAGTAGTTGCTGATACAATTGTTCAAATACTAAACCTTTGTCGGTATCACGAAGTTGGGCCACCAAGGTATTGAATTGTTCGATTCCTATTTCTTGTGACCAATCATACAATACTAACGCTCCTCGATTCGCTTCCAAATATTCTTTTCCATCTGCGTACAGCAAAGGTGGCTCGCCATTCGGATCATTAAAACGTTCTTTATTGTAAATTTTCATTTTTGATGCGCGAACAAAAGCTACACCTTCTTCTCCAAAGTTTTGCTCTACAAATTGTAACGCTAATGCTTCTGGCAAAGCAATGCTCAACATATCCGCGCCTTGCACATTGGCGATAGAAAGATGATGCTGCATCCAATGTTTCGCTAGTGCAGTGGCGACGGTATGATGCAAATAAGCGCGTTCTCTGATGCCAGAAGTATCAACAATCCAACCTTCCAATTCTGAAATGGCGACACCGCAATTGAACGCATAAACCGCATCTTGATAATGAGGAATTTCGTACAAGCGGACTGTTTCGTAAGGATAATTATTCAATTGATTTTCAATAAACTTAATTCCTTTTTTAAGTATAGAATGGTACAGCTCAACATTATAGAAATGTCCTTTTCGGTAGTAGATTTCGATGTTCTTATCTCCTTCCAAAAGCGCATATTCACCGCTACCAATTTGCCAATTCAGTGGCTCTTTCGTCGGAACAGTAAAAGTAGCATAGTTGCGATTATTTTCTTCCCAACTTTTGCTCAAAACACCTGTGCCAATAGGCGTTTGAGAGTTAGGTGTACTAATGGTGATCGTCCCTGACATCAGAAATGCGTCCGAGCGATAACTGTTTTCCAAAAGCGCATTTTCATCCATCAAATCAGGCAACAAACTGTTCAATTTTGGTAAATTTTGTTCTGCTCTCGCTCTATTTTCTTCCAATTTTCTATCCTCATCATAGCCAATGAAAGGCAAATACTCATCAATAGAACCAAACGAACCATTGTACACCAAAGCCGCTTGAGGTTCGCCTTGCGAGAAGCCTTCAAAGTTTTTTTCCATTTTCAATGTAATGGTGGCAGTGGCGTTGGTATCCAAAGGAGTTGGAAGCACGAAAAGGACTAAGTCTTGGTCGTCGTCTATTTTGCTAGGTGTCAAAATTTGGTTTTTATAGTTGAGGCTCAACAATTCAGTATGACTTGGTAGATTCAGGTAAAGTGTATCAACTGATTTCTTGCTGCTGTTTTTTAATGCTGCTTTGGCTTCGTAAACTGCTCGCCGCTCGTCGGGAAAGAAGTCAATTGCTAAATCGAGTTGGCTGTACTTAGGATGTGGTTGGTTTTTCAAATAGCTGTAAGTCCGCTCGTAATCGGCAGCAGTTGATTCTTCTACGCTGTCTAGTTCAAAATTTTCTTTACCGCGCACTTGCTTGAAAATGAAAGATTGGAGCAAAACAAAAGCAGCCAAAAAAAGCGGAATGCTTAATTTTCCAAGCAGCCGAAGTTGAGTACTCTGAAACCGTAATTTCTTTAATACACCTTTTGCCAATCCTCGATCCCAAAACAAAATACCTAATAAAATGAAAGCAACGGAAAGCGTCATCCACATCAAAAAATACCAAAAAGAAGCCATACGCCACATACCATATCCATTCATTTCGGAGTAGTCCTCAAAGCCGGGCGTGAATCCAAATCCAAGTCTTAAATCTTCAATCAAGCCAAACTCAAAACCCATCAACATTACAAAAAAGTAGCCTGCGCTCAAGATGTGTGTCAAGAAGCGATTGCCAGTCAAACCTGCAATGAAAAAGGTCAAGATGATATAGAAACAATGATTGATCCAACCCCAATTGTAGCCCAAATAATCGTTGATGAATAAACCCATTTCGATCGTACTTGCTCCGCCCTGAACGACTTGAGCAAAGATGCCTGTGAGCATAAAAATAAAATTGATGACAAATGCCACACCTAGCATCGCAAAGAGCTTGGAGAGTTGCGTCACCCAAACAGGAACGGGCAGCGTATCTGTAATTTGCCAGATGTTGACGGTTTTGTCTCTAAAAAAAAGTTCTCCTGACCAAATGATAAGTAAAATGATGATGAAAACGCCATTCGTCACTCGAAAATCGGTCATGGCGGAAGTAGTTGGTACTTGTGGACCAATATAGAAACTTGCATTCCAAATCAAATGCTGACAAATCGCCATCAAAATCATGATACCAACGATGATGCGAAAAGCCGTTGGTCGGACAATCGTTTTAAATTCTAGCTTACTCAAGCTCCATAGTTTTTTGAGGAAAGCAGCGGAAGTATAGATTAAAGAAGGCTCAGTGGTAGGCGTATGCGTAGTTAAGGTAGCGACATTTGCCAAGGTAGTGGGCTGTAATTTGGCTTTCTTTTTCTTCTTGGAAAGGGCGACAAATTCCTTAAAGCTAAACTTAAAATAAGCAATCGCCAGCATCATCAAAGCGATAGAAAACCACAAAATACGATTGAATAGCAGCGTTCCTGATAGCTCGAGGTAAGCAGTATTACGTTCAGGAATAGATGACTCCATAATCTGCTGACTTACAGGCACAAAGCCAAAGGCGTCGGCGGTCAAATTGAGTGTTGTGAATCCTGAAGTCTCTGCATTGGTTTGCATGAATAGGAAAGAGATGACGGTTATAAAAATGACCAGATAACCTGCCGCAGGTTTTTTAAAAATGGCTAGCGCGGCAAAGCAAAGACTCGTCAGCAGAAATAAATTGGGTATAGTCAAAATAAAGAAACCGTGCAGCATCTGACCAATGGGTGAGGGTCCGATCAATTCTTCACTTCCCAAACCTGAATAAGGCACGAGCAGCAACCCAACGATATAAAACAGTCCGATCAATACATTGATGAGGAAGGCTGCCAAGAAGCGACCTAGAAAAAATTGTTTCTCATTGACGGGAAGGGTGTACATCCAGCCCGCCGATTTGTATTGAATATCTTTGTAAAGCGTTGGTCCAGTGATAACGGCAACAATAATGACCATCAGTAATCCGCAGCCCGCCAAATTTTGATAAGCGACGCCTGCCGAATTCAGCCACATTCCATCGCCACCATAGAAATCGTAGTAGCCTTTGGTGTACCACAACCCTTGAAAAATCATCATCAAGATGAAGAGCAACGTTATCCATTGGGTGAATCGGGATTGGAGTTCGAAGGCGAGTATTTTTCTGATCATTTTTTTGTTTTTGGAAACACATAGGCATCCCGATAGCTATCGGGAGAGACACATAGTTCTTATGCCTATATATTTGAAAATCAATAAATTGCATTTGACGATAGCTAGATTCGTACTAGATAGAAAGCCGTCTATTTCGGGAGCGAACGTTTGTTTCAACGATCACTATTCTATCTATATACGCACTCAGCTAAAGGCTAAAAGCTATTGGCTAACCGCTTCTCCAGCTACTTGTTTTCATACGCTACTAAATTGAAATACGCATCTTCCAGCGTAGGTGCTTTTCGCCAAAAATTGGCATTAGGCTGATCGTCCGCAATGACGGCAATCATCATCTTACCCATGTGAAAATGAGAAGAGATAACTTGGAAATCTTGTTGATACTGCCCCAATTCAGAGCGATCAATTTGGATTTCCCAAAGTTTACCATCTAGTGCTTGCTCTACTTGGTTTGGCTTGCCCGTTAGTAATACTTCTCCGTGTCCAATGATTGCCATATCGTTGCAAAGCGTACTGACATCTTCTACAATGTGCGTTGAAAGAATGACGATTTTGTTTTCGCCCAATTCTGCCAATAAATTGTAGAAGCGATTGCGCTCCATCGGATCAAGACCAGCCGTAGGTTCATCTACTATGATAATTTGCGGATTGCCCAACAAGGCTTGCGCGATACCAAATCGCTGCTTCATGCCACCCGAATAGCCACTCAATTTTTTCTTGCGGACATCGTATAGGTTTACTTTTTCCAACAAACCAGCGACTACTTCTTTACGCTCCAATTTGTTGACGATACCTTTCATATCGGCAATATGAAGCAGTAATTCTTCAGCAGTCACATTCGGATAAACGCCAAATTCTTGAGGCAAATAACCCAAGATTTTTCGTAGCTCCTGCGGTTGTTTTTCTACATCAATATCGTCGAAATGAATGCTTCCACCGTCTGCGTCTTGCAGCGTCGCAATGGTGCGCATCAAAGTAGATTTGCCTGCACCATTTTGTCCGAGTAGGCCGAACATTCCTTTTCCAATGGTTAAGCTCACGTTTTTCAGAGCTTGGACACCATTGGGATAAGTTTTGGAGAGATTGTTTATTGTTAGTTGCATGATTATGTTTTTAAGTAGTAGGTTTTAGGTAGTAAGTGTTAAGTCGCAGGTATTAAGCGGTTGATTTTTGGATTGGGATGTTCGAAGAAGTGTGACGCTCATAGGGGAGTATTCAGAAAAGTGCGTCACGCAGAGAACGCAGAGTTTTGATTAATACTCTTTTGATCGCTATATCACACTTCTTTGAGGTTCAGCAGTAGATTTATCCAAACTTTGAAAACTTTCATAAACAATATAAGCACCCCACAAAGTGACGACTATATCAATGATCGTCGAACCCAAATACACTCCTCGAACTCTGATCCAACGCGGTAATAACAACATGACTGGTACATAAAATACCAACTGCCTTGCGATGCCTATAATGCTTGCATATTTGGGCTGTTCTACTGCTGGCAGATGCGTCATCCCCATAAAAATGAAAGGCAAAAAAGGGATGATGGCAGCGTATATTCTAAAATTTAAAAAATCAGCAGCAGTCATTTCAACATCGGGAAGCATGAGGCGAATACTGGGCTCTGGAAAAAGCATCATAATGACCCAAAATGGGAACACTATGGCTAGCCCCGTTTTGCAAAAGAGGAGAAAACTTTGCTCTACTCGTTTGTATTGCCCTGCTCCAAAATTGACTCCTTCTATTGGCTGCAATGCACGCATGAGTCCGATGAGTGGCGTCATCAAAAACATCATAATACGGTTGGCAGCCGCGAAAAAGGCTAAATCGGTATCATCGCCTACTTGAACGATAGCGTTGAAAACCACAATGGCTTGAATGAGTCCCATGATGGTCAGAATGAATCCAGGAAAACCCAATTTGAGGATTTGTTGAAAAACGGCTTTGTCGTATCGGATGGAATTGATATTGGGGGTGAAAGAGGCGCGACCACTTTTGAAATAAAAATAACCTACCAGACAATAAATCAACATACCGATATTGGTCGCCCAGGCAGCTCCTTCTACATGCATATCAAAATAAAGAATAAAAATGGGCGTGAGGATAAGATTGACAATTAAACCACCTGCCATAATGATCGCGGCGGTCAGCATTTTTCCTTCGGAACGAACGATCATGTTGAGGCTCAAAGCATAAACCCAAAGAGGTGCTGCCAATACGGTGACTCTAAAGTAAGTCACGCCATATTCTAAGATAGTTTCTCTTGCTCCCATCATATAAAGCAATGGCTCAGCAAAGATATAAGCAGGGATAGCGAAAAATAAAGTCCCCACCAAAGTCATAAAGGTGGAATTGGGAATGATTTTTTGCAGTGTCTCCTGATCGTCTCTACCTAATAAGATACTCAAATAATTTCCTGCACCTGTCCCAATCCAAGAACCTAATCCTAAGCTAATGGAGGTTAATGGATAAGCCAAAGCAGCTCCTGCCAGTGCAGTTTCATCCAGCAATTGCCCAATGTAAACGGTATCCATAAAGGCATTCATACCATAAAGTACCATGGCAAGAATGGCGGGCAAGGACAACTTCCACATCACTTTTGGGAGTTTACCTTCTAGGATGAATTGTTTTTGTTTTTGATTTGCTGACAATTTAATTTTACTTTAATTCTTATATTCAAATAATGCTACGCTGTGGTTTAAGAAAAACTACTTTTAAGTCCTGATAATGCTGTCCAAGTAAGAAGAGATTTAGGATAAAAAAAGTAGTGTCAAAAGCCATAAAACCTAAATTTTTGGAGAAAAATACATGAGTCATAAGCAAGCAAAGTATCAAAGGCACGAGCATAATGCTTGCTAGTAAATAGGTTCTTTTGAAGATCAATAATGTGCCACAGAGCAACTGAAAGAAACCTACAAAATAGAGATAGCCTGCGCCTTGCAGCATATTGTAAAACTCAAAAAACATGGGGTCGCTAGTTGCCGTATCTGCTTTGAAGACCGAAGGATCGTAGGGCAAAAACAGCTTTTCGACGCCCGCGTAGATGAAGACCAACGCGAGGAGAAAGCGAATGATGTAGGTGGCGATTTTCACAGGTACAAGTTTCGATTATTTATCGTCTTTTTTAATATTGTGCAGAATAACGAGCAAGGCTAAGCGTAGAAGTAAGAGAACACGTCCCGCTTAGCAAACTTCAACATTCGATATTCCTTGTTCGATATTCGATATTCTCAAAACTGCACACTCACCGCTCCCCCAAAAGTCCTTGGCAGACCAAAATTTCCAAACGACCCAACACCACCAATGCCGTAGCCATAACCAAAATAGACGACATCAGCTAAGTTTTTGCCCCATACGCTCACCTCAAATTGTTTGATGGCAAAAGCTAGGCGGGCATTCAACAGTCCGTAGCCTTCTTGCAAAATCAAATTCTCAGGGTCGAAAAAGACGTCTGATTGGAACTGATAATCGGTGCTAGCGGACAAGCGATTTTCTCCGAATTGCTGACTAAAATTCAAGCCAACTGTACCACTCCAACGCGGCGTATAGCCTTGCTCGTTGCCAGCATTATCCACTTCACCCGCAAAACTAAAAACCGTATAATCGCGAATTTCAGATTCCATGTAGGCGACATTGGCAAAAGCGGAAAGTCCGCGCGCTACTAGAAATTCTGACTCTAGTTCCAAACCATAGACAATGCTTTGCCCCAAATTATCGCGCCCAAAATTGAAAGTCGCTAAATCTACAATGGTAAAGAGTTGTTGATTCCGATAGTCCGTATAGAAAGCTGTCCAATTAGTCCGCAATCGCTTGTCGAGCGTTGTAGATTTCAGCCCAATTTCATAATTCCAACTGCTTTCTTCCTCAAAAATAGCGGCTTCCAGATCGGTGGTGAATGGATTGATGCCACCAGGTCGATAGCCGCGTGCTACATTTACCCAAAGCATGGTTTCGTCGCTTAAATCCAGCGACAGTCCAAATTTGGGAGAGATTGCCTCGAAGGTTGTTTCTTGTTCGAATCCAGCAGGGATAGCGCCTAATTCTGGAAATACAAACTTGTCATTTTCGCCTTGTCGGAAAGTCTTGTCCAAATCTGTTGAGAAGTTTTCTCGCTCGTAGCGAATGCCAACTATCAAACGAAAGGCATCCGTTAATTTGAAGGTCGCATTGCCAAAGAGGGAAAATCCGTTTCGCTTTTCTTCTACATTATCAATGGTGCTAAATGGATATTGTGCAGCTCTTTCAGGTATAGTATCAAAAAACGCATTGTCCGCACCATTTTCTATGTCAGAAAAGGAGTTATTATTGATGTTAAAGAAAAATGCACCACCTAGCCATTCTACTCGTTTGTCTTCGCCTACTGAACTGACACGGACTTCCTCAGTGAAAGTATTGAAAGTTTCTGACTGATCTAAAACGGTATTCAGAGAAAACTCAGTAAAGTCGAAATCATCATTTACTCGCTTTAGGTCATTGTGCTGAAAGGTAGTAATGGATTTGATACTGATGTCATCCGTCTGATAGTTAAGGCGAAGCGCGTTGTTGGAGTTGAGCGAAGTGTAAGTTCCTTCATTATTTTGTCGCACTTCGTAAGGATTATTTTCTAAAAGTTGTTGCAATTGCTCGCCCGTCGCGCCAAATCCACCTACCAATGCATAGGCTACATTTTCTCGATCATCCAATGCGCTTTGTAGAGAGATTGAGAATTGATCGTTGAGCAGATAAGTCAATCGAATATTCCCACCTATCGCAGTGCGTGCTAGAAGATTGTTGGTGTTCAGAGCTGTATTAGTGATGTAGCCATCTCTTGAATTGTAGTAGCCACTCCCTCTTGCAAACAGTTTGTTTTTGATTAATGCGCCACCAATACCTGCACTGAAATCCAATTGATTCAAATTGCCATAACCCGCTTTGGCGAAGCCTTTTAGTTGATTGCTTGGTTTCTTCGTTTCTATGCGAATCACACCTGCTAGTGCATTCCGCCCATAAAGCGTTCCCTGTGGCCCACGAAGGATTTCGATGCTTTCTACATCTTCCATGAGCGTCGGAAAGTTGTAGGTGAAAAAGCTAGGCACATCATCCATGTAGGTCGCAATGATCGGTGTATCGTCAATTGTAAAAATGCCTCGACTAGTCACCAATGGGAAAAAGCCACCACCATCATCATATATATTAAAATTGGTGGAGATGCGACCGACTTCTGTAAAATTATTGACCTGTAAGGATTCAACTTTTTTAGCATCGGCACTCGAAATGGGCAACGGTACTTTCTGTAAACGCTCTTCTCGCTTTTGTGCACCAACGATGACCTCACCCAATTGAAGAGCCGCTTCTTGCAAAGTAATTTTATACATGGAGCTTTCTGTACCCATCGTTACTCTTTTCACTTGAGTAGCGTAGCCCAAATAATCTACTTTGAGTTGATGAACACCTTCGGGAACATTGGTGATTAGAAATTTTCCTTCTGCATCTGTGACGGCACTCAATGTGGAATTCAGAATTTGAAGTGTAACACCAGTCAATGCTTCTCCAGCTTCATTACTTACTTTACCTTCGATATCCGCTTGGCTAAAGATGCTAAAATGAAAAAGCAGGCAGCTTAGTGTAAGGAGAGTGTATTTTTGCATAATATTTTTTGTTCATTATTTTTATTTAGAGCTTGTTTAAAAATTTATTTAATTGATGGTCAATAGGTTATGGTTCACGCCTGAGGCGGATACATCTACCTAAGAAAGAATTCATGAGTTTAGCTCCCAATAGCTATCGGGAAATGAATCAATTATTTCAATGGCAGGTTCATAAGATATTGGCTATCAGAACGATAAAATTTAGACATGCTCTTAGTCTAAATTGCAGCAATGTTGCAAATATCATTTTAAATTCATCACCATAGGCTACGCGAAACGGAGAAAAACATACGCAAAACGGAATGAAAGTAAGATT
>JBCDFY010000227.1:0-11905 GCA_039176995.1 Bacteroidota bacterium | reverse complement strand
CTTTGCTAGATGGTTTAGTTTTTTTGAATACAAAATTTTTGAAAAGTATCAACAAGCCATTAGCATCTTCAAGTTTATTGACTTTGCCATCAGTTTTTTTGAGCAACTTTTTAATTGTCCTGATTTAACCCTTTGGATGGATATGGTGGCTTATCATTGTAAATACGATAAACGAAAGGATAAACAAAATATGGCAAACTTATTATATGTGTTAAATTAAACTTCGTGCGTATGCGCCTCAGGCGGATGTCCGCGCTAATCCAAGACAAGCCGCTCTTTGCAAATACTTAAATGCTGTAAGACTTAAATATAAACAAATCGACAGATGCAAGTCATTTACGATCAATTGGTTTACTTCGCTTTCTTTCAGAGCATCTTTCTGCTAGGAATTTATACACTATCTCCTAGCAGCAGAAAAAACGTAAATGGCTACTTGGCTTTCTTGATATTTGTTTTATTAATCGGTTTGAGTAGCCGTGTACTTTATACTTTAGAAGCTTTTGAAGGAAACTATCGAATCACTGCTTTTTCAGAGTACGCTACCTTGCTATTTGGACCAACGGTTTATCTTTTCACCAAATCTTCTCTATCCGACGAACGTTTTACTTACCAGAATCTATTGCATTATTTACCCGCACTTTTCTATATCACCTTCTTACTTTTTTATTACCAACTTCCTGATATTGAAGTGATTAATACTAGAGTAATCAGTGGTGAGTTATTTCAAGTAGTTGCCATCCTTATTGGAATTAGTTTATCCGTAAATATCACTTACTGGATATTGAGTTTACAGTATTTTTTGAAATTCAAAGCGAGATTACTCAGCGAGTTGAGTTATACCGTTAAAACACAATTCTTCTTCAACTTTTTGATGGCTGTTGGAATTTGCCTTTTTGCGTGGACGATTATTTATTTCATCAGTATTTTGGAGATAGAACGACTTGAAATAGAGGCAAGAAAATTTATCTGGATGAGCATTGCTTTTATCATTTTGTTTATTGCTTTTTATGGAATACGCGCACCAGAGCTTTTTAAGAACAAGCCTTTAGTTGTAATCCAGAAATATGCACAATCTAAGTATTCGACTACTGATTTAGTGAATCTGAAAGCAAGACTGGAAGCGATTATGATTGAAAAACAGCCCTATCTGAATAGCAAATTACTCAAAGCGGAACTGGCAGAAATGTTAGGTATCAATAATCCAGAATTAGCTAGATTGTTGAATGAGCAAATTGGAATGAACTTCTTTGAATTCGTCAATTACTATCGCATCAAGGCATTTATCGAATTGGCTAAAACGGAAAAAGCACAAAATATGACGCTTTTTGGTTTAGCGCAAGAAGTAGGATTCAATTCCAAAACGACCTTTACCAATGCCTTCAAAAGATTGATGGGAACGACACCGAGTCAATATTTCAAAGCCAATAGTTAGCTGAAATAGGTGAACTCACTTACAGATCTTTAACCAATATTATCATATGCTTACAAATAATCCCATCTTCTACAATGGCTTCCTCATAATTTTCCACGAAGAAATTCTTCTTCAAATGATCGATTTCAAAACCCATTTTCTGGTAAAAGGCTAATTGTCCAATACTAGAATTTCCCGTACCAATGAGCAGTTTTTGATAGCCTTGTTGCTTAGCAATTTTTTCTGCAAATTGTAGTAACTGCTTTCCATAGCCTTTTCCTTGAAAACTAGAATCGACTGCTATATTTTTGATTTCCAATACATTACTTTCGATTTCGACTAGAATAAGTACGCCAACTAGTACATTTTCTATTGTAGCAATGTAACAATTTCCATCTCGCAAGTAGTCATCAATTAGTTCCTTGGATGGATCAGCCAAAAATAACAAAGGATAAGGTGGAGGCTGACCTTCAGAAAGCAGTTGAATTTTCACAAATTTTGAAAAACTAATTAAACAAAGCAGTGGTTTTTTCCATATGAAAACATCGTTCTCACAACTCATCAATCTAATAAAATTTTTCTTTCTCTCTACTCTAGTCGTTGGTGGCATTTAATTGCTAAAAATGAGCAAGAAAGAGCTGCTCAAGTGAGCCAGCGAGCATTCTGCGGAGTAGTTTATTCTGATGGCTACGAGGAAAACAGTGGAGCCGGAAAAGAGGTGTCTATGATAAATAGTGCCACTTGTCACGCAAGGGATATGCGTACGGATGCTACTGGACCAGCTTTAGTAAATACCTTGCAAAAATGGAATAATGATACGTTAGCATTGCTTTCTTATGTTCGGAATCCGCAACAATACTTGGAGAAGCATCCTGAAAGTAGAATAGCAGAGGTGCATGAAGAATTTGGTTTAACGGTAATGGATAGTTTTAGTGAACTGACCAGAGAAGAACTAGAAGCCTTACTGGTCTATATAGAAAGATAGCTTTCCATTAAAATTACGTCATTTTCCTTCTTATTAGTTTCTTAATAAACAACATTTCCAATTCTACTACTATTTTTGTAATTAGTGGCGACAGTCATTACTGAATACAAATTAAAACATCATGAACCGACGAAATTTTGTAAGAAATAGCGTTTTAGGAACTTCGGCATTAGCTGTGAATAGCACTTACAGTTCTGCTAATACAAATTCCTTTAATGCTGCCTATGATTATCAGTTGAAATATGCACCACATTTGGGAATGTTCAAGCATAGTGCAGGCAACGATCCGATAGATCAATTGAAATTCATGGCGGATCAGGGTTTTCGTGCTTTTGAAGATAACGGAATGAAAGGGCGGGATATAGAATTGCAAAAGAAAATGGCAAAAACGATGACGCAGCTGGACATGGAAATGGGCGTTTTTGTGGCACATAAAATTTATTGGAAAGATGCGAATTTGGCGAGTGGAGATGAGGCAAAACGTGAGGAATTTTTGGAAGACATTAAGACTTCCATTGAAGTTGCCAAACGCGTGAACGCCAAATGGATGACTGTTGTGCCAGGTCACGTGGATTTGAGATTGAATCCTGCCTACCAGACTGCCAATGTGGTAGAAACACTCAAAAGGGCAAGTGAATTGCTCGAGCCACACGGCATAGTCATGGTACTTGAGCCGCTCAATTTTCGGGATCATCCAGGTTTGTTTTTAACCGAAAGTCCTCATGCTTATTTGGTTTGCAAAGCAGTAAACAGTCCCTCCTGTAAAATCTTGTTTGATATTTATCACCAACAAATTACGGAAGGAAATTTAATTCCAAATATCGAAAAATGTTGGGATGAGATTGGCTATTTTCAGATCGGAGATAATCCAGGAAGGAAAGAGCCGACTTCGGGAGAAATTAACTACAAAAATATCTTTAAATACATTCACGAACGCAAATTTGATGGCATTTTGGGAATGGAACATGGCAATGCACAAGCTGGAAAAGAAGGTGAAATAGCATTGATCAAAGCCTACCAAAGTGTTGATAGTTTCTAGAGAGTTAAGAATTAAAGGGCGAGGGAAAAATAGTTCTAATCCTTCAACCCTTTTCTTCTTCAATCCTTAAAAAAAGTACATGAAAAAGTTAACACTCATTTTTATTGGTCTATTTTGGATGCAATTGGGAATCACCCAGCAGCAGGAACATTCTGTGGCTAGGCAATGGAATGAAATTTTACTTGAAGCCATCCGCAACGACTTTGCTCGACCAACCGTACACGCTCGTAATTTGTACCATATTTCGGCAGCGATGTACGACGCTTGGGCAGTTTACGACCGAAGAGCGCGTACGGTTTTTTTTGAAAGAAATACGGGAACTTCTTTCATTAGAGTAGAAGATGCCGAAGCTGCTCAAAAGGAAGCGATTAATTATGTGGCTTACCGCCTCATCAAGCATCGTTTTAAAAGTTCACCAGGAGAAGAAGAAACCTTTCACCTGGCAGATTCCTTGTTTTTACATCTTGGCGGTGATCCTGGCTATGTAGACAATTATTACTATCGAGGTTCGGCAGCATTAGGAAATTACATTGCCAATCAGATGATTCAGTTTGGATTGACGGATGGTTCAAATGAGCAAAACGGTTACGCCAATCGTTACTACCGACCTCGAAATCCTGCAATTGCTCCTGAACTACCAGGAAATCGTTTTTTCTTTGATCAAAATCGTTGGCAGCCAATCACTTTCCGCGTTTTCATTGATCAAAGTGGTAATCCCTTTCCAGGTGGCGCACCCGAATTCTTAAGCCCAGAATGGGGAAACGTGACTCCTTTTGCTTTGCAAGAAGAAGATTTGACAACCTACACAAGAAATGGATTTGATTATAAAGTCTACCATGATCCAGGTGCTCCTTGCTACATAGATACTAGAAATGGAGGTGGATTGAGCAATGAATACAAATGGGGCTTTACTTTGGTTTCCAAATGGGGCGCTCATCTTGATCCAAAAGACAGTGTGATCTGGGATATTTCTCCTGCTTCTATTGGCAACATTCCAGTCGAGGATTTACCTACTAATATCGAAGATTACAGGGCTTTTTATCAAGTAGAGGGTGGTGATATTAGTAGAGGGCATATCCTCAATCCACACACGGGTAAACCTTACGAACCTCAATATGTGCCGAGAGGAGATTATGCGCGAGTATTGGCTGAATTTTGGGCAGATGGACCCGACTCAGAGACTCCTCCTGGACATTGGTATTCTATCCTTAACTACGTAAGTGACCATCCTGACTTTGAAAAACGCTACCGGGGAGAAGGACGAGTTTTGAGTAATTTAGAATGGGATGTAAAATCCTATCTGATGCTAGGTGGTGCAATGCACGATTGTGCCATTTCTGCTTGGGGCGTCAAAGGTTGGTACGACTATCCAAGACCAGTTTCTACAATTCGTTGGATGGGTGTTCAAGGGCAGAGTACAATTGATACTTTACCTTCTTACAGTATAAACGGTCTTCAATTAGAAGAAGGTTATGTGGAGTTAGTGATGGAAGGAGATTCATTAGCAGGTGAAAATAATGAACACGTAGGAAAAATTAAGTTGTACACTTGGCGGGGGCCAGATTATATCGAATCGCCCGACACTTCTGTAGCAGGCGTGGATTGGATATTAGCAGAAAACTGGTGGCCCTATCAACGTCCTACTTTTGTGACACCGCCATTTGCAGGTTATGTTTCAGGTCATTCTACTTATTCAAGAGCAGCAGCAGAATTGATGACGCTACTGACCGGAGATGAATTTTTTCCTGGAGGAATGGGAACTTTTCCTGTTAAAAAGAACAAATTTCTAGTTTTTGAAGACGGTCCGAGTCAGGACTTTGAATTACAATGGGCAACTTATCGCGATGCGTCTGACCAAACCAGTCTCTCTAGAATTTGGGGCGGTATTCACCCACCCGTTGATGATATTCCAGGGCGTTTGATGGGCATAGAAATAGGCGTAGATGCTTTTAATTATGCAGAGACGTTTTTCAATTTGGATAGCGTATTCATTGATGATAATCCAAGACCAGACACGCTTGCTGAAATTGAAACTTTTTCTATGAGTATAACGCCAAATCCAGTGCAAGTAGGGCAACTCGTTCATATCAATATTGATGAAAATTTAGGAGAAAACTTAGAGCTACAATTGTTTGATTTAAACGGTCGGCTTTTACGAACAGAGAAAATTCTTCTGGCAGATAATCGTCGATGGCGCATTAGAGAACAAGCAGGTGTCTACCTCTTCAAATTATTGGGTGAAAAGGGACATACAGTAAGAAAGCTGATGGTTGTAGAATAAAAGCTCAAAGTAGTAGCTTCGAGGTATTTGATTCTGGATACTTAATACACTGGAACGAAAATTTTAATTAATTTTTTATTTGCTTTTTGGCGCGCCTTGTGTCGCGCAGCTGTTTCTCTGGAGCGAGCGTTATTTTCGGGCGTTTCGCCCAAAAATAACGCTCGCTCCAAAAGATTTTTTTGCTACAAAGCAACGGAGAATCAAAAGTTTTAGCTAATTATTATACCCCGCTGCTTCGCAGCGAAACAAACTTGTGGAGAGCGCAGTATTTTCAGGCTAAAAACCTGAAAATACTGCGCTCTCCGAAAAAATTCTACGCGCTGTAGGGCGTGCCAAGAGCTAAATAAAAATTAAGCATTATTTAGTTTATACAGTACTGGCAATACGGTGTAACCCAAATTTATTTAATCATGGTGAATGAAAACTTAAAAGGCAACAAGAATCACCAGCTTACTGAATGAAACTATATTTTTGCATAAAAAAATATGACTTGGCCGAATATTTCCCCATTCACTAACTGTACCACTACAAAATGAAGATTTTAGATCGCTTATTGATAAAAAGTTTCTTGCCGCCTTTCTCAGTTACCTTCTTCATCGCACTTTTTGTACTCATCATGCAGTTTCTATGGAAGTGGATAGACGATATTGCGGGAAAAGGTGTGGGGTTACTTTTTATCTTGGAGATGTTGGCGTATATGTGTATTTCTTTAATTCCTTTGGCATTACCAATTGCCGTTTTGATTTCTTCCGTCATGGTGATGGGGAACTTAGCTGAACGTTACGAGTTGTCGAGTTTCAAATCTGCGGGAGTATCCTTGACGCGTATTATGCTGCCATTAATGTTTTTGACTTTTGGTATTAGTATTTTTTCTTACTTCTGCTCGGATAAACTGATTCCTATTTCCAATTTGAAATACCAATCTCGGCTGTATGATATTAAAAATCAAAAACCAACTTTGAGTTTAGAGGAAGGCGTCTTCAATGACGATTTTCAGGGTTTCTCTATTCGGATTGGCAACAAGCAAGAAGATAACAAAACGATTGAGAAAGTATTAATGTACGACCAAAGCCAAGGTTCGGGTAGCAAATTTGCACAAGTGACTGCTAAAACAGGAGAAATGTTTGTCACGAAAGATGAGAAGTTCTTCGTAATGAATCTGTACAATGGGCATCAAAATCTGGAAAGCAAATCTTCTATCAAAGAAGGAAAAAGTAATCATCCCTTTGTGCGCACTTCCTTCCAAAAATGGACGAAAGTGTTTGATTTAGGTGAGTTTCAATTGGATAGAACCGACGAAAACCTCTTTAAAGGGCATCACAATATGTTGACTGCTAGTCAATTGAATGCAGCGATCGATTCTATCGAAAGCAAGAGACAGTTGCGTGTAGAAGGTATGGCAAGAGAAGTAGATCGTTCTTTTTTTAAAAGAAGATTGGAAGTGGATAGCACGGTCGTGAAAGCCAATGCTAAACCCTATACTTCCATTGATTCGTTAATCAAAGAGCCTACTGTTTCTTACACCAATATTCCAGATGAAAAAGCTCCTGATGCCGCAAATCAAGAAATACTCAACGCTCAATTGCTCAATGCAAAACCACCGAAGAAAAACAAAAAAGTTAAGCGTTTTTTTAATGCTCCACAGCAGTACGACACTTTAAAAGAGCTTGCTAGCTATGCAACCATTCTGGAAACCTTCCAAGTCAAAGATCACAATAAATTATTGAGTAAAGCACAATCCAAAGTTACAGGAGTTCATCAAGCCATCATCGCCACAAAGCGTTCCATTGCTCGTACTGCTGACAATAAAATAGATCATTTATATCATTTGCACAATAAATTTAGTACCTCCGTTGCGTGTTTTATTTTTCTTTTCATCGGTGCACCCATGGGGGCAATTGTTCGCAAAGGAGGTTTTGGCTATCCCTTGCTCATCTCCGTTGTCTTCTTCGTTTGCTACATCATGATGACTATTCTCTTCAAAAAAATGATGGAAGGGGGAGCAATTGACCCAATTTTAGGGGCTTGGATGCCTTGTATTATCATTTTTCCTATTGGCTTATTCCTAACCGTCAAAGCCATGAACGATTCTAAGCTATTGCCTTCTGGTAAATTCGCGCAGGTAATGAAGAAGGTGGGACGTTTTGTCAAGAATTTATTCGAGTCGAAGGATTTGGTAGTAGAGTGATCCAACATCATTTAGTTCGCTAAACTCGCTTTTGAATCCTCGGACAGAACCATAAATTATTGAAAATGAGTTCACAAAATTACCCAACAAGTTCTTATATTTTACAAATTACCCAAATAAGTTTGTCTGCTGCGAACACAAAAAGCTCTGCTGGTAGTGTGCTGGCTTCTAATATTATTTTCTTTACTTCTTGTTCATTTGTATTTTGCCCCCAACAAAACAGAAAATAATGCCATTTCAGTTCATACTTTTGTGCTCCGTTCTCATGCTTTTAATGAGCTGTTCCAATGAAAGCTCGGCAGATAAAGTCTTCGAAGAACAAGAAGGCTTCCTTTTGGTAGAGGCAGAAAATTATCAGGAACAACGTCTAACAGATATTAGGAAATGGTATCGAGTAGATGCTTCCGCCAGTAAATTTGAAGGTAGAGATGGTGACGACAACCACTCTTTTACAGCAAGCAATGGAGCTTATCTCGAAATTCTTCCCGACACCCGCACGAATCACGATGAAGAACTCATTCATGGCGAAAACTTCTCTGGGGAGCCAGGTAAGCTGGGAATCTTGGACTACAAGGTCAGAATCAATAACCCTGGCAGATACTACGTCTGGGTGCGCGCTTTTTCTACAGGAACAGAAGACAATGGCATTCATGTTGGGTTGAATGATGAATGGGTAGAAAGTGGACAACGAATGCAGTGGTGTGAAGGAAAAAATGAATGGACTTGGGCGAGTAAACAGCGCACCGCCGAAGTGCATTGCGGAGTTGAAAAATTGATTTATTTAGATATTGAGGAGGCGGGCAAGCATACGATCTCTTTCTCCATGCGAGAAGATGGTTTTGAGTTTGATAAATGGGCAATAAGTAAAGTTTATGAGATGCTCAGATGAGAATTTTGAAGCAGTCACTTAACAACACATCACAGCTTCACGACCACTTTACCACAACTTTTACCTGCTAGCAAATAATCGGAAGCCTCTAAAACAGCTCCCATGCCTTCGAATGAAGTATTATCTACTTTTACTTGTAGCTGTCCACTTTGATAAAGTGCAAATAGAGCTGCACGAGCTGCGGAATGCTCGAATTTGTAGAGATGATTCATAAAACAACGAACCGAAGCTCCTTTCCAATAAATAGATTCGTAGACCCTCGGTGCATGGATTCTTTGAAAATCTTTACTCCCAAATTCCGTTGCCAAACCATTGACTACCAATCTTCCTAGAGGAGCAAGGTTAGCTAAAAACGCATCGAACATATGTTGTCCAACAGAATCGAAAGCGACATCAATCTTATTGGCATATTCTTGATTGAGTACATTTTCAACGGATTCTCTTCGGTAGTTAATAATTCGGTTGCAGCACTCTAGATTTTGTAGTAATTCTACTTTTTGGTCACTTCCACAAATTCCAATCACATGACAATTCTTGAACTTACACAATTGTACGATAATATGTCCTAATCCACCAGCTGCGGCAGATACTACAACGGTTTCACCTTCTTCCAGTTCTGCTACCTTCTCTAGAGCCAAATAAGCAGAGATTCCTGTTGGACTTAGAGTTAGATATTCAGGGGTTGCTTCCGGAATTTGTACTAATTCGTTCGCAGCTGCTGTCTGATAAGTCTGATAAGCTGTTCCAACCTTCACCGTAGATACTGCAGTTCCTTTCTCTATGTGCTCCACATCTTTTCCGAGTGCTACTACTGTTCCAACCGCTTCTACACCAAAGACATAAGGAAATTCAACATGAATGTATGGAATGTTGCCTCTATACAGTTCCCGATCGTAAATGGCATTGATGCCAACGAATTCATTCTTGATAAGCACTTCGTTAACCCCTATTTCGGGTATAGGCGAAGAAATAATCTCAACAGACTGGTGAATGTCATTACTGAACTCAGTAATAACCAATTGTTGATTGCGTAGCATTATAGCGTATGTTGTGTTATTTGTTTACTTACTTTTCCAATTAGAAGTCTAAAAACGTATCTACTTGTCCTTCAATTGCTTCCAGGGCACTTTCCAACACGATTTCCTCTTTTTCATTGAGTACTGATTTAATAGAAGAAATAGGTAATTTATTGGGTAAAATAACAGTGCCAACGTGATTGAGAATTGCACCTAATTGATCTAAACCTCTCAAATTTCCTGCTCTTCCAGAAGCTACACCGACTAGAGCAGCTTTTTTATTTTTAAAGCTCGCTTTGTATTCTCTGATGGAGCAAGCATCCAAAAAGAGCTTCAGTGCACCCGCAATTCCGCCGTTGTATTCGGGTGAAATAATGTAAAATTTTTCTGCTGGGATAATGTACTCGTTTTGTATTTTAGTGATACTTTCGGCTTGTTTATCGTACATTTCTGGGTAAAAATAGTCATGTGCGATTTCTTCTAAGTCTAAATATTTTACAGTGGCTGTAGTTTTTTTCTTTAACAGCTCAAATATATGTTGCGCAAAAATACTTGTTTTATTTCCCTCATTATTTGTTCCGCTAATAACTGTAATCATAAAAATATTTGAATGTAACAAAAAATTAGCTGTACTCTAAAAGTCAACTGTTACCGAGAGAGATAAATGCGATATTGCTTGAATAGTTTTCAAATTAGACAGTATCTTTTAAAATCAATTTTACTTCGTCACTCAAGCGAATCTTGCCACCTTTCACTACTCTGGCTGTGATGCCACCATGTCCGCGCATTGCATTATAACCACCTTCTCCTAAATTAGTCTCCATTCTAGAGCAAGGATGGCACAAACCCGTCATTTCGAGTTGTACACCACCGACCTGAAAAATTTGATCTTTTAATGCTAATAGGTTGATACCCGAAACTACGATATTCCGTCTCAATAATTTTGGATCAATGGTTTCTCTATTTAAAATACTTGCAACAGTATAAATATGCTCTGCTTGAATTAAAGTCACCATTCTCTTCCCACCAGTTTTACCGTAGTGATCTCCCTCCAGACCACTCTCCACACTCACTTCTATATGTTCCACTGCTTCCACTTCTCCTCTTTTGATAGGTCGGCGGCTAATCCATTCAACTTGACCGACTTGTGGCATAATTTGAAGCAGTTCCTTCATTACGTAAGCCATAATAAATCTGTTTTAATTATTACTTGCCATTCACACCACCCAAATCAATCTTTGCGCACTCAACTTGTGAATTTTAACGAAATAGGCGCTCATCTAATAATCTATTTAGCTGATCTTCAATAGATTGTAATTCACACCAAAGGAAGATAAGTCTACCTAAGAAATAATTTATGAGCTCGCTGAAATGAACGAGCGATCCTCTGGTCAATATTCAGCGGATATCGAAGCGAGAAAACCACAAAGTGGATGAGGGTGCTAAATTATTTCAACAGCGGTTCATAAGATAAGTACTCGGACATAAATAAATGTACATTTTTCGTTTTTACCTGAAACTTGAACGTATTGCAAATAGTGAGTTTTAGGTAAAAATGGAAAATCAAAGTGTACATCTATTTTCTGACTCAGACTAAGTGGTCGTACTAAATAAATCATCAGATTAAAATTTGTAACTTACTGATATCCAGTCCTCAAAACTCAAAACTCTGTCCCTCAAAACTGCACGACTACTTATATAGCGATTAGAACGATGAAATTGAGTTGATTGTAACGTTCTACTGTGAAAGGAAAAAACACTAAAAATAAGCAGCATCAGGTGTCCTGTGTGCGCCTTCGGTGCGAAAATTCCTCTTTCCCTCCTGAAGTTCCCTTCGTTGCGTTAGACAGATCAAACAGGATTTTATTTTTAATGGATTTTAAACGCTTTTCAAGCTAAAAGACATAAGATCAGCCAAGTACATATATATAAATTTTATAGAAAAACCCTAATACTTTACTCATGTACAATGATTTTTTATAATATGTTATAACTGATTGGTTTTCAATGCCTATGCTATCTGTTGAAATTTCAAATATTCCCTAAATAGAAAAAGCCAATGAAACTATTTACTGAAAATCAATAATTTATACATT
>JBCDFY010000226.1:0-12172 GCA_039176995.1 Bacteroidota bacterium | reverse complement strand
GCCTAATCTCATGTTTAATTGATAAAATTCTAATCCTTTATTTACATCCTCATTGCAAACTTTAAGGTAAGGTTTTAAGCGCGGAACTGAAAGGTAATTTTCGAGTGTACTTTTTTTATTCATGCTTTCTTTGTATTTTTGTGCTGCTATCGTCAGTTCCTTCTCTTACATATGTAATGAAACTGATAGAAAGAGAAACTAAGTAACTGAGCCTTTGGCTTGGTTTTAGACAAATTTTAGAGGGTTGCCCTAGAGGGCGACCTTCGCTTTTTATGGACATTCCTTTAAAGAATAACCCTTTTACTTTATTGTGAATGCTCTCTCACAAAATCCCAATTCACAGACAATCCCAAACCTGCACTCGTCGGCGCATCCAAATAGCCCTCCTTCACTTCAATTTTTTCATTGACCAAATCATACATCATTGGATTGCCGCCAACAGAAAATTCGATGATGGCTGCCGAAGGACTTGCAAAAGCGACATTCACGCCTGCCATAAAAGAAAATGCCGAACCCCAACAATGTGGTGCCAATTCCAATTGATAAGCTGCCGCCAAACTGGAAACGCGCCATGTTTCTGTAATGCCTCCAATGATGGCTGCGTCAGGTTGCAGGACATCTACTGCTTGCAAGTTAATCAAATCTCGCATATCGAAACGTGTAAATTCACTTTCACCTGCTGCAATTGGAGTAGCGGTCATCGCACGTACCTCTGCTGTTCCCTGTTTGTTGTCAGAAGTGATCGGTTCTTCAAACCAGTATAAATTACAATCTTCTATACCTCTACAAAATCGCTTGGCTTCTGGTACAGAAAAAGTGCCATGCGCATCCACCATGATTTTAATGTCTTCACCTAGTGATGCTCTTGCATTTTGCACACGCTTCACGCTGTATTCGACTGTTTTATCCATCACACCAACGCGCATTTTGGTAGATTTAAAACCTTTGGCAATGTAACCCGAAAGTTGCTCACCAATGCCATCTGCATCTGCCCAACCTCCACTGGCATAGGCTTCCATTTTTGGACGAATTGCGCCACCAAGTAATTGAACTACAGGTACTTCTAGTGATTTTCCTAACAAATCCCAAAGTGCCATATCTACACCACTAATTGCAGAAATGGTCAAACCTCGATTGCCCAAAATTGGGAAAACACGTCCTCTTTTGATCGCATAATGATCGCGCGAACCATTGTACATTCGCTCCCAGAGTTCGTTAATTTTTCTAGCATCTTGTCCAACCAAAATGGGTGCTAATTCATTTTCCACACAAGAAACGATGGACGCACAAACCCCTGAAGAACCAACGGCTGCTTTTGCTTCGCCGAAGCCTTGCAAACCATTCTCAGTAGTGATGACAACGAGCGTCGTATCAAAAGCAGTAAGCAGTCCATAATCCGAACGATGTTGCTTTTTTACTTCGATTGGACAACGTAACCAGTAGGCTTCAACTTTGGTGATTTTCATTTATTTTATTTAATAGATGCAACTCTCTCCTTTATTCTTCATGTAATAAGCCTTGCAATTATTAGCCTTTCTATCCATACAACCACACAAATCCAACAACTCAATATTCTTAAAATCAATCGGATGACTTTCGGCTTGTAGTGCGATATAACCTTCGGTTAAGATTTCTCCATCGCGAGTAATCCAGTTAGCTTTGTCCTTGATGATTTTAAATTGATCCCAGTCTTTACCTTCGAGTGCTTCACTGATAAAACCACCACCAATTCGCGGCTTTTCAAAACTCAAAACGGTATCACCTTCTATCAAAAAGTGCATCGCTTCGCCACCCAGGACAATGGCTTCTGCATGTACCCATTGATCGCCGTGATAGGTTTGGGAACTCGAATTGATACAGTGATTGTAATTAATGGTATCACCCATGGCTACTGCGGTGCCGGGCGTGCAAGCGTTACCTGTGGTGCGTTCTTTGCCATCGCTTAGACCACCTAATAATTGTAATTCGACAGAAACAGGAAAGCCTTGCCCAATTTCATTACTAGCTGCGGATTGAGAATGTAGCATAATGCCACTATTTCGCACATTCCAACTTGCACCACCTGATAATTGCTCGCCTGTGAAGCGATAATCAAAGGCAATTTTATAATAAGAATAAGGAGTTTGGTAATACATATGTCCGAAAGCATCACCGAAGGTTTCGTAGTTATCGTATTTTATGCGGATCATACTATCTTCCACCACAAAAGTTTCTTTGTAATTATCGTTGATTTCGCGATCTGCAATTTTGATGTCCCAACCTGTTAGGTCTTTGCCATTGAAAAGGGAAATCCATTCTTCCTGAACAGCATCGGAAGCAGAAGAGTCTATTGTTTCATTGCAAGCAATCAATAAAGGAATAAGAAAGGCAAAAAGCCAATTTTTCATGGTTTTGAATCTTTAATTTCTTTTTCTAAATGATCTAAATACAAAATGCCATTGAGGTGATCTATTTCGTGCTGAAAAACAACGGCGGTAAAATCTTCCACCATTCCTACTTTTCGTTCTCCATTGAGTTGGTCGTATTCGATTAGAATGGCATAAGCACGCGTTTGAGTCAAATCTCTGCGATCAGGAATGGAAAGACAACCTTCCATGCAATCTTGCTTCTTTTTGGTGTATTGCAGAATCTTTGGATTGAGGTAAACTTCAAATGGAAAGTCGGCTTTATCAAAACGCTGTACCCAAATGATATTTTTCAAAATGCCGACTTGCGGCGCAGCAATGCCGACTCCTAGAGACATGCTGTCTCGCACTGTACTGTACAATCTTTTAACGAAGGTCTGCAGTACTGGATCGTTTGGATTGGCAAGGACATCTCCACTTTTGGTACGCAACAATACAGAATCTTGGCGATTGGTAATTTTATAGACGCGCATGGGAGTCGCTCCATCTGCACTTAAGATAAGTTGTTCTTGTGCTTTAGAAAAAGAAGTTGTCTTTGCTGATGGTGACAGATTGTTGGTGCTCATGCAGCTACCAATTAAGCCGCAAACAGCAAAGCAAAAAATAAAATACTTGAGCATAGTTGATTTTTTGAAAAGAGACAAGTCTCTGAAGAACAGATTTTAAATCAAGGGCAACAATGTGTCAATAGATTTCTGCGTCAGCATACTATAAAAATCTTCCGTAAAGGCAGAACTGCCGTGATCTTCCAAAAATTTCAACTGCTCAGGCGTCAAACCTTCGGGCTGTTCGTCTATACTGTTCGGGTAAGGATTAGCAGGTGTACGGTCGAGTGGCGGACAAAATTCTACGGATAATGCACCGTCATAGCCAATCACTTTCAAGGTGGCTACGATCTTTTTCCAGTCGAGCATTCCCATTCCTGGCGCCATGCGATTGTTATCGGCAACATGAAAACCAACAAGTCGATCTTTGGCTTGGCGGATGGCTGCATAAGGATCAGCTTCTTCCAAATTCATATGGAAGATATCTAAGCAAACGCCACAATTTGGTCCGACGGCTTCTGCTAAAGCTAAGGCTTGTGCTGCACGATTGACGAAGTAAGTTTCAAAACGATTGATTGGTTCAATACCTATGATTATACCTGCTTTTTCTGCAAAATCGTAGCATTCTTTTAAAGAATCAATTGCCCATTGCCATTCTTCTTCGGGTCTGCCATCGGGCACTATTTTTCCAACAGTTCCAGGAACTACGGAAATCATATAGCCATCCAATTCCTTCACCATTGTGATGGTATCCTTGACGTACTGAATGGAAGTGGCACGTTGTGCTTCATCTTTAGCGATTAGATTACGTTGCTCCATCATTAAAGTGACAGAACCCCAGCAATTTAGGTTGTTGTCTTTGAGTAACTTACGGACAGATTTGGTATCGTACTGTTCGGGCGCGCCTTGTATTTCCAAAGCGTGATACCCTTGGCTAGCAATGCGTGCCACCGTTTTTTCGATTGGTTCGGCGCGCATCCAATTATGTATGGCGATGTGCATATTAAAGTTGGTTTGAAATTGTTCGATATGGTTTAATGATTACTCAGTGGCAATCAAAGATAGACAATTGCAAACTTGTAGCGTAGTTAAGCTGATTTTTTCTCAATAAAGATTACTCCGAAGCATTCACACTATCATTGACATCACCAATTTTGATGCCCGTGAAGTTGATCGGCTCGTTACTTGCCTCTACTCGAAAATCTACTGTTTCAGGAAAAATAAAGTCAAAGGTAGCAAGTTCAATGCCCTGTGTACGGAAAGAAGTGGGTACAAATCTCCAAGAAGTATTACCTGGAAAAGCAGTTTCTCTGCCTAAAATAACCTTATTGAGATCAATTAAATCACGAATACTAATGCCTTGTGAGTTATTGATATCGGCAGCGATAATATCATAAATGGAAGTAAACGACTCTCTATTAAGGTTATGTTTTTGTATCAGGATTAAGTCTTGTACAGAAGTGCCGTTTTTAGGATTAGTATTTTTACTAGGCTGTATTTCAAAGTCAGCTCCAACGCGCAGCTCTTCTACTAAATAATTTCCTGCTAAATCCGTTTGCGTTACAACTTCTCCATCTATTAGTATGTCTACTCCTGAAACACCAGTAGAATCTGGCGTCAATATCTGTCCTTGAATACTCGCGACATCATCTATACTTGGATTTTCAATTCCATTGACTCGTACATCATCAGTTCCCAATGGATCAAGCAAATCTTTCAACCTACTTTCGGGTGTACCGCCGCCTTCCCAAGATAGATGCAGTCGACCAAAATAAGCTGTGGAAACTCTACATAAAGTATCAAATAAACCACCATGCAATTGCCCAACAACGCGCTTGTTACCATTAAATAAGGCACCACCAGAAGAACCACTTTGAAATGCACCTCCTTCGTCCATCGTTACCCTAAAGTGGT
The DNA here is from genome assembly GCA_039176995.1 of Bacteroidota bacterium. Lineage (GTDB taxonomy): Bacteria > Bacteroidota > Bacteroidia > Chitinophagales > Saprospiraceae > JAAUTG01. Next base: position 7,308 of record JBCDFY010000226.1, on the reverse strand, counting down.
GATTTGCAGGTGTTTTGACACCATTATTCCAATTAATGCCTGCGGTAAATATAATAGGTTGATCGGTGTCGAAAGTTAGTTTTTTTACATCGCCTCTTGGATGATGAATTAAAGTCGCATTGGCTGGCAAGGTTTCCCCTCGATCCCAGCCATTGTAGTATGCATTGTAAGTTTCTGGAACGGGTTCATTCATTTCTAGCAATAAAAAATCTGACTGTTCCCAAAAAGAGCGTAGTTCACAACCTAGCACAGACTGAAAACTAGGTTCGAAGCGATCTTGTCCGCAAAATTTAGTTTCATAATTAAAGTCGAATCGCCACATATCAAATATTGGAGTATATCCTGAATAGCAATGATAGGCACTCAAAATCATGGGGCGTCCATCCTGCGCAGTAGTGTTCATCAAATTTCCTGTACACCAACCGATACCTTCTTCCAAGACCATCATAATTCTACAAACACCTCGCTTGATGACGTCAAAACCGAGTCCTTCTGAGCAAACGATGTCTGACTGACATTTAGCAGATGAAGCAAAGCCAAAATTACTACTTGAAGTTTGCTGAAAAGGATGATCGGAATGAGGTATTTTTTTGTCGTAAATATGATCTACTCGAAAAATATGAAAGTTCCCTTCCCCTTTTACACTTGCGGGTTCATAATATTCAATAATTGCACTTCTCCCATTGATAATTCCTGTGAGAAAACGTTGTCCTTTGCTATTATTTTGTTGGGTGTAAGCACCTAAAATTTGCTTGTGATCTTCGCTATAAACAAATAATTTACTTCCTTTTGGCAAATAGAAATTATCGTATAAAATAGCAATTCCTTTTGCATCCTCCGATTCAATTTTCAATCGCCAAAGCCGATGCCCATTGGGCAAATCCGTCCATTGTCCATGAGTGGAAAGCGACAAATCGGTTTTGATTGGAATGCTCACACTACGAAGATTTTGAGCTGCCTCTTTTTTCTTTTTAAGATTGGGAGATTTAAGGTCAACGGTAGGGAAATCGCTAGCAAATTTTGCCTGAAATTCTTTAGTAAAACTCAAGGGAACGCCTTCAATTTTCTTCTGTGCAATTGACAAAAAAGAAATGACGCAAAATAAAAAGGTAAATATGGAACGACTCATGAGTATTGGAACTTGATGTATCAGATTTATACGGCTAATAATTTAAAAAGTATCGTTCTTTTGGGAAAAAATTCTTCACTGATTTATTTTTGAGTATGAAATAAAGAAAAAATAATAAATAGATGCAACTGTTCTATCATCTTGAGCATCTATAAATTTGTGTTTTCGTCGGCAAAAAAATCACTTTTGTCGGTAAACTGAAGAAAGCAACATCAAAATGCTTAATTTGCTGTTAAAATAGCGTTCTACCATTTATCAAATACTGTCATTTATGAAAAAGCGCAATACTCGTTCTACTTTATTAGTTTTGCTCGTCTGTGCAAGCATCTCTTCGGCAGTGTATTTGAATATCATTTCTTCTAGTGGAAGTCAGGGAAATTTACCTGCTCTAGAGATACCAATGGAAGAGGAATTCGATTTGGACGAACAAGCAGAGAAGCCTTTACCTGATGTAGATTTATTGAAAAGAATTCTTAGGACAGGTGAGCGTGTATTGACTTCTAAGTTGTGAAGTGAATGTAAAGGAGCTAGCGGTAAGTATGAATTTTCCAGTATTATCGTTGAGGTACAAATTGGCAATTTTACGATCATTGGATTCTCTTGTGATTAGCACATCTTGATCTTCGTCGTCGCCCACGTCTGCTACTTGAATTGAACCACTAAAAGTGCCTTAGAAAGGTTGATGTACACTGGTAGTGAAGACACACCTGCTCCATCGTTAAGATAAAGCCTTATAATACCTTTCCTTTGAGCACCAGAAATAACCGCATTTTCATCGTCACCATTCTATATTAACGAAAGAAATTGCGCTGAAAGATACCTTCTCAAAAGGAGCAGGTGGAATGTATTAATTAAAAGACTATGCGAAAATATTGACTAAAAAGGGTTATTTCTCAGGTAGACGTGTCCGCCTCAGGTGTGAACCGTAAACTATTGACAATCAGTTGAATAAATTTTTAGACAAGCTCTAATTTTTAATTAGTATCATCTTATTCGTTGCTACAATTTTTCCATCTATCACTAAGCTATAAGTATAAGTACCAGCAGGCAAGGAAGGAACAGCTATTTCTAACTGTCCACTCCCTTGCACGACTACTGTTTTCAAGGCTGAACCATTGAGGTCAGTGATCACAATTTTGCTCTCGTTTGCTGTTTCAGGAATGCTGTATTCAATAGTCGTTGTCGTTGAAAATGGATTGGGTTGATTTTGTTTTAAGTGGTAAGAATTAGGTGTAGCCTCTATTTCTATTGATTGTGTATAGGACGATTTTAGAATCAATTGCTCTAGTTGTTCAACCCGTTCTTCTAAAGTCTCAATTTGTGCCTGCTGTTCTTGAATACCTGTTATTAATACAGGGATAAGTTCAGTATAAGAAACACCTAATTGTTCTCCCTTCTCTTCTCCCATTTCGACTACTATGTTTGGGTAAACTTTTTGAACTTCTTGTGCAATTAGACCAAAGGATCGTCTTCCGTTTTTTTGGCTTTTGAATAGATAACTTGTAGGGCGTAATTGCATGATTTTCTCTAGTTGAGCGGAGGGCAAAGACTGAATCTCTTTTTTTAATTTCCGATCTGATCCAGGTACCCAATTTCCATTATCAGCATCAATCACTGCCCTAACTGTATTATTGTTTCGTAGCCAAGCGTAGTTACCATTAGAATTAGTGACATACTGCAGCCAACGTATATTATTATTGCCTGTATTCCGAAGCAGCAATCCATTATTTGAACTAAAAATCTGTCCACCTGGAGAACCATCATGGCTAATGGTAGCAGTATGGCTCAAAGTAGTACCTCCGATGCCCACATTACCATTACCATCATTAATGGTCATTGCAACTGCCCCTCCATCTCCAACGAATTCCAGATTTCCATTATCTGGTACTCTCATTAGGTACGAATTATTGTTTGGCGCATATAATCTCATGCCTCCTTCTTCTTGGATTTGCATTCTTAAGTTGGAACTTGCGGTTGTAAAATTAATGTCGCCATTGGGCGTGAAAAGCGTAACATCATTAGAGACGGACGGATTTCTTTCTCGGTTGCGGATGAGCAGGTCATTGCCATCCCAAAGTATAGATGCCTTGTCTTCCATTCCTTCATAGAAACGAATGCCTCCAGTACCACTAGACAGTGCTAAATCACCATTGATGTCCAGACGATTTAAGGGACTTACTGTACCTATCCCAATATCGCCATCTTGATTGATGAACATTCTGGTGGCAGCATTGGCTTGAAATAGTATGTCGTCTTTGGCAGCAAGAACAATATCACCACCATTTGGTGCATCTGAGTTATTTCGTAAGACGATATCTGGAGATAATATATCAAAGCCTAGGCTAGCACTATTAGTAAGGTTGTCTTCCCTAAAGAATAGTGTTCGCTCTGTAAGGCGTGTGTTGAATTGTGCGTTAGCACATATTCCAATTAAGACAAAGAATATCAGTAAACTTATTGTTTTCCAAGTGTGCATTCAGAAGAAGTTTGGTGAAAGGACTTAGGTTGCACAATTAGTTTAGTTTTGATAATCAATAGACCTTATTTACAAACAATATTTGTAGAGGCTAATTGATTGATTTCCATTATATTAATTCGGCTTCACAAATTTTTTGTGAATAACTACTAATAACTTACTTGAAGTTTGTAAGTGCAACCAGTCCTTTCAAAGTGATCTAATTTTAAGAAACTGAAAAGGGCAACTATTTCGTCAATATCATCTTGTTAGTCGATACAACTTTTCCATCTATGACTAAGCTATAAGTGTAAGTACCAGCCGGTAAATCTGGCGTAGTGATTTCTAATTGTCCAGTACCATTTACCACGACTGTTTTGATAACCGAACCATTCAAATCCGTGAAGATGATTTTGCTTTCATTTGCTTTTTCGGGAATGCTGTATTCAATGGTCGTTGTCGTTGAAAATGGATTGGGTTGGTTTTGCTTTAGGTAAAATTGATTGGAAGGCTTTTCTAATTCAATACTTTGCTGATTCACCAATTGCTCGAATAGCTGCTCTAGTTTGGCAACGCGATCATGAAGTTGTTCAATTTGCTCTTCTTTTTCTTCGATAATGCTATGTTGCTCTTGAATGGCTCTGGTGAGAATAGGAATCATTTTGATATAATTGACTCCTAAAAAATGTTCATCAGATAATACTTTATGCTTATCCTCTTTGGCAGGCATTGGATTTTTAGAAACCAGTGTAGGGAAGGTATTTTGTAGTTCTTGAGCAATGAAACCATACTCTAAACCTTTTGAGAAACTCATTTGTGGAAAGGTTTTTTGTTTCATTTCATAAGTTCTTGGTCGCAATTCTAACACCTTTTCTAGCGCATCAAAATCTTGAATGTTCTGCTTGAACTTTCGATCAGAACCATTAATAAATGTACCTGTATATAGTAAATCTCCTACAAAATAGCCGCCATAGTCATTTGTTCCACCCGTCGCTTCGCCCCACACGCCCACATTGGTATTGAAAGTTCTATCTACCATGCCACGCACCGCAATTCTTATATTCGTCGTACCATTTGCATCTGAATTATCTACCCAAATGCCCGTTTCATTACTTCCATCTCCTCGCACTTCCAGTTTTCTACTACTATTAGGACTCCCACTACCAATACGGATATTCCCATTGGCATCGTCAATACTCATTGCAACATCACCGCCGTCACCAATGAACTGCATATTCCCATTACCAACATCCAAGAGATAAGAGTTTCCATTAGATTCATACAATCTCATACCGCCATCTTCTTCTAGCACCATTCTTCGATTACCAGCACTTCCTGTACGAAAAGTGACATTGCCACCATCTGCTCGAATCCCTATATCATTGCTTCCAGTCGCAGTTTCTTGATTGCGGATAGATAAATCATTGCCATTCCAATTAATAAAAGCCTCTACACCACTTCCTTCTTTGAATTCAATTCGCCCAGTTCCATCAGTCAAAGCAATATCGCCATTCACATCCAATTCCTGATCGGGCGAAGTTGTTCGGATACCAACATTGCCGCTTTCTGTGATAAGCATTCGAGAAGCGTCATCCGTCTCGAAATTGATTGCTCCATTGAGTGTTTCGATACTAATATCGTTGCTAGTCGTTGATGCTTCTTGATTTCTGATGGTCAAGTCATTACCATCATAGTTTACTAATGCCTTAAATAGATCTCCTTCTCTAAAGATCAATCTTCCACTACCATTGGAAAGTGCAATATCGCCATTCACATCTAGCCGACTTTGAGGATCGGTCGTATTAATGCCAACAAAACCAGACTCTAGGATGCGTAGCCTATTCGCACCACCAGTTTGCATACTAATATTCCCATTATCAGCTCTTAGACTAATATCATTGCTACCCGCATCTGTTTCCTGATTAATAAGTGATAAATCACTACCACTCCAGGAAAGACGTGCCTTCAAAGCCGAGCTTTCGTAAAAATTGATGTCTCCATTTCCGCCTGAAAGTGCTAAATCCCCTCTAATATCAAAGCGATTCAATGGATTGTTTGTATTGATCCCTACCTGTCCATTTTGATTGATGTATAGTCGGGTTTCATCTAGATTGCCCGTTTGGAGTTGCAGTGTATTTGGTGCATCAATAAAGATAGAACCACTGCTATTAAAGTTTCTCATGATAAAACTTAACCCATTGTAAGACAAACCTACTCTAGTCATATTATTGTCTCGAAAGATTAAGTCATTTTGTCGGAGTCGTGTTTCTAGTTGTGCATGACTAGCTAGTCCAATGGAAATGAAAATGGATAGTAGGAAAAGTAATCTTAGCGTGCGCATAATGTGTGCTTTATGAGTAGAATTATTCATTTCTAAATACTTTTTAGCTTTTGCTTAGCTCGCTGCCTAAAGGCAACTCATAAAGGTTTTTTGGGGCAGAAACAGATTGATTTTATACTAAAATCAATCTGTTTCTGCCCTAAATTTCTCTCTCTTTCGCGCGCAGGTGCGGAAAGGAAAAAGTATTTATTGAACTAAAAGTAGGAGAAGTGTAATAGAGTACGTTGCAGCTATGTTGTGAGGGCTTGTTTTATTGTTGCTAGGAATAGAAAATAGTTGGATTATTGTTGCATTATTTACTCTTCAGCTTTGCAAATTACTGAAATTCAGATATTTATGTGTTGTATTTTTATAATCAATATTCCAAATAATTAACTTAGGTCAATATTTGAGGCGTGAAGATTCTTAAAATGAGGTAAGTGACTAATATTACCTATTTTTGCAATGAAGCAATTTTATTAGAATAGCTGCAAAATGAAGCAAATTGATTTAGACCAACTCAAACTAGGACAAAAGGGAATAACACCGACGATTGCTGCATTTTTGGTAGAAGCAACTATTTTTTGTTTGGTAGAAAGTGGTCATGCTTCGGGAACAGTATTAAAAGTTACAGGTGATTTTGAGGAAGAAGTGGAGGTTCATTGGAGTGGGGAGTTAACTGAACAAATGCGAAGAAGTTGGAAAGATCAAAGAGAAGTTACAGAATATGGTGCGACTGCTATTGCTGCATTACTCTTAGCGGCACTTACAAATTATGAAATCATTAGTCGTGCAGATCAAGGAGAAGGAGCAGATTACTTCATAGGAATACCAGAAACTGTTGAAATTAAGGCAGTTTTGGAAGTCTCAGGAATTTGGAAGGAAAACTCGAAGAACACGTTAAATGTTAGAGTGAATCGAAAAATAAGACAGTTGATAGAGAGACAGACTAAATTACCTAGTTTTATCATCGTAACAGAATTTGGTGAACCAAAAGCAAAAATTCTTAGACATGAATGAAGCAATAAGACAAATACACAATACGGCGATGGATTTATCTCAATTGGCTCGGATGAAGAAGCATACTTTAGATGGAAAAGTATATTCAGATTATCTGAAAGCTGCTTACGAATTAGATTTATACGCACTTTCAAAAATGGATGAACCAAAATCTGATAATGAGCGATTGTGGAAAGCTATGATTATTCAAAGTGCAGGTTGGCTGGCCTTTAAATGTGGTTATATAGAGCAAGCAAAGCGTTTAGCTAAAACAGGACTTGCCATTCCCACAGACGGTTATGTTCTCTCTAGATTAGAAAGTTTAGTAGCAAAAGCAAATTCTGAGCTAAAGAAAGATGATTTTTCAAAAGATAACGCTTCATTTTCTATTTATGGATTTCTATC
>JBCDFY010000225.1:0-12182 GCA_039176995.1 Bacteroidota bacterium | reverse complement strand
GTAAAAGAACGCTTTTTGCTTAAGCAACTTGATTTCCAATAAGAGCCAATAGTAAATCATAAGCCAGATCGTTAGATTAAATGAATTTGATGCAAATCTGATTTATTTGATCTCTACAAAATTGGTCAAGGAGTTCTAAATTATTTTCAAATCTTTATATAGTACAACAGCTCTCTTGGCTTCATCATCTTAAACGCCTGTTCAGGCGCGTACTCATCCAAAGCAGCAACGATCTCACTATTCGGAATCGTATTATTCGGATACAAGTCATTATGCCCAATCAAGAGTAAATCCCAATTCATTTCAGCAGCCAATCGCGCTGCTTCCTTTGGATGCAAATTTCCAGTTACATCCTGCTCCGTTTCTCTGTACCAATCTCTACCATTCACAGGCAAAAGCGCAATATCTACTTTGGGCAATTGCTTCAAAGTATCCACATACCGAGGATAGAGAATCGTATCACCAGCATGATAAAAAGTGACGCCATTCCATTCAATCAAATAGCCGTACCAGCGATAACCTTTTTCTTCATCGTAGCCCAAATCATAATGCGCCGAAGGAACAGGCGTGATGCGAATCTTAGATTTGGGTAAGTAAATTGTTTCCAAGGCTTTGGGCAAAATATAGCGACTGCGTTCCAATCCGATATCTTGAAATTTTGGTTTACACCAACGCGGCGCAACAAATTTTGACTGTGGAGAAGCTGCTGCCATCGGTTCAATTGTAGCTTTATCGAAATGGTCGCCATGCTCATGCGTAATCAAACAAAAATTGGCATTAGTGACTTCATGAGGTAAAATCGGTGGTAGAAATGCGCGCTGCCACCAATCGCCATGTCGTTCAGCTACGCTATTAGTTAAGCAAGGGTCAATATACAGCGTTGCGTCTGGTCCTTTAATGGCAACGCCCATTTGTCCTAGCCACCAAATGGCAAGGCTATCGGGTAGAATTTGGGTATTGTTGATCTGTTGTATTAGACTCATATGAGCTACGATTTTCAAATTAGAATTGAGAGACACGATCTCTAAATTTATTAATGTGTGTGTCCTAGATTGCACTTTTGTAGAAGATTTGAAAAAACAATAACTCTGCGCTCTGCTCTTTTCAATTCAAGGCGGCGTCTAACCGCCTTGAATTGATCAGGGTCTACCAAGGATAAAAAATGGCAGATAGCCATTTTTTATCCTTGGTAAACCCTGATGGATTTAGATGGGCTCAATGTCCATACAAATCCAAAACAAGTCGCTCTCAGTAAGTATTGTTTGATATTTGTGCAATTTGAGATACACACTTTATTAATTACTGCAACCCGTTGTAATAAGAAGAACTCTAAGTTTACAATACGTTAAACTATCGCATTGAAATTATAGTTTATTTTTACTGGCCATTGCAATGCAAGCTAAATAACCGTATCTTTGTCTGGTCATTCTTGTAAAACATGATGGTTTAAGCGTTTTAGTCAGGCATTTCTAGTTCGATTTTCTTCTCTAAGCCTTGTTCCCTCAAAACAAGATTTTAATTTTCAATTTTTTCTTTTTTATGAACATTTTTGTTGCAAAGCTGGATTATGATACAACCAGCGAAGATTTACAATCTGCATTTGAGCAGTTCGGAGAAGTTGACTCCGCTAAAGTTATTATGGACCGAGATACTGGTCGCTCTAAAGGATTTGGATTCGTAGAAATGCCTAATGATGACGAAGCACTTAGCGCCATCGAAAATCTAAATGATACAGAGATGGATGGTAGAACCATCGTTGTGAAAAAAGCTGAACCAAGAGAAAACCGCGGTGGCGGTGGACGTGGGCGCGGCGGTTACGGCGGCGGACGTGGTGGCTACGGCGGCGGACGCGGCGGCTACGGCGGCGGTGGACGTGGTGGCTACGACAGAGACCGCAGAGGTGGCGGTGGCTACGACAGAGATCGCAGAGGTGGCGGTGGCTATGACAGAGACAATAGAAGCAGCTACGACACGAACAAGTGGTAAAAACACTTTTCTTTGTCTAAGAATAATGCCGATTAGAGCTTAATGCTTTGATCGGCATTTTTTTGTCCCTTTTTCAAAATATAACAAAAACAAGTCTCGACGCGTTATATCTGTGAGTATGGCTAATGTATTGCTTGCTTTCTTCTTAATCTAATCGAATTAGTTATGAATTTCCACGCTGCCAAGGCATATATTATAGATCGCTTGGAGCGTCAACTTTCCGACCGGTTGACTTATCACAGTCTTGGTCACACGCTCGATGTACTACAAATTACAGATGAACTCTGCGAAGCGGAGAAAATTCCACCTTACGAACGAATTTTACTCAAAACTGCTGCACTGTACCACGATTCTGGCTTTTTAATCAGCAACGTCAATCACGAGGACTTGGGGTGTGGCATTGCTAGAGAAATTCTGCCAAAGTATAGATACACAGGAGGAGAAATCGAGCAGATTTGTGGAATGATTATGGCGACCAAAATTCCACAATCACCCAAAAATCGCCTAGAGGAAATTATCTGCGATGCCGATTTGGATTACTTAGGACGAATCGATTTTTACTCCATTGGCAATACGCTTTTTCAAGAATTAAAGTCCCACAATGTGCTTCACGATGAAAATTCTTGGAACAAATTACAAGTCAAATTTCTAGAAGCACACCAGTTTTTTACTACTACCAATCAAGTGCGCAGAGAGCCACAAAAGCAACAATACTTGCAAGAATTGCGAGTTTGGCTACTCACAAATGTTTAAAAAATTTTATTTTTTTCTTTTTAGAAGCAGCGAATCAAAACAGCGATACGTTTTGTAGGCAACGTAATGAAAAATTAATACACGCTTTTTTGATCGGCTTCTCCTTTACTCTCGCTGAAATCTTTCATTTTATCTGAGTAGAAGCCGATTTTTTTTGTCCATACCTTTCCTGTATTTTTACCACATAGCCATATTAAATTTTCACATAGATTGCATAGTTTAGCATTTTGTAAACTAAGTTTTTTGAAACTTTCTCTTCCACCACTTCACGCCAAAAAGTAAAGTTTCAAGTTTACTTTAGTTTAAGCAATATTTAGTGATCTCATCTTTGCACCCATGCAAATATCTCCTACTCACATTGGCGAAACATTTGATTATACGATCAAAGCCTATGATATTGATGCACACAAGCGTGCAACGCCTTTGGCATTAATCAGAGCGATGCACGAAGCAGCAATGCAAAATGTGATTCGCTTGGGTATTTCGGTCTGGGATTTAGAGCCACAGAATTTGGCTTGGGTACTCATGAGTAAATATGTACAATTTGAGCGATTACCCATTCTAGGGGAAAAGATTCAGATCGTCACCCAGCCTTCTGGTTTTGAAAAAGTATTTACCTATCGCGATTACAAAGTATTGGACGAAGCTGGAAATACATTACTCTACTCTGCTTCCACTTGGCTATTGATGAATACCGAAAGTCGAAGAATGACGCGTATTCCAGAGAATATTCGCAGCTTTAAAAAGGAGATTCCTGCGCCTGAACATTGTTTGCCAAGATGTGATGTGAAATTTAAAAAACTTGAACAAATTGATGCAATGGAAAACATCAAAGTCGGTTGGCACGATTTGGATTTTAATGGTCATGCCAATAATGTGCAATACGTTCGTTGGATGCTTGAGCCGCTTGGGGAAGTATTAAAAGGGCAACAATTGCAACGCTTGGAAATTCAGTTTCGAGCGGAATGTCGTTGGCAGGAGATATTAACTTCTAAAGTGCAAAAAGAAAGTGATGTTAGTTATTTGCATCAACTTTCTAAAGAGGAAAAGGTGTTGGCTTTAGCTAGGACGATTTGGAAAGAAGGCTTAGATGTGAAAAAATGATTACATTTGTCAATACAAATTCTCCACGAATAACAACCTGAATATCAACTAAATAAACTTGCAAAACTTCCTATCATTTGCTTCACTGTCCATTTTGGGTTTTGCTTTTTTGTTGTTGCTCACAAAGCGCTCCAAAAAAGTAAGCGATAGCATTCTATTAGTTTGGATACTGCTATTTGGCGTACATCTGATTACGATTAATTTCTTTGAATATTTATCCAAGTCATGGTTTTATATTAATGAAGTGGCAGCTTATTTACATGGAGCATTCCTCTTTTGCTATGTTCGTTCGCTATTGAAGGACGAATCTCAAGAGAGATCATTAATTTTCCAGGTACTAGCTATTGCAGTTGGCGTAGTCTTACTGATTTTTTTGGTGGGAGATGAATATTGGTCTTCTATGCATATTGTGATTCCATTAAAGTCGATTCTATTTTTGACTTATATTATTTTAGCTGTGAAGACCGTAAGACAAGGTAAAAAGAGCCAATTAAACGCTTGGATATATACCATTTGTATCGGTCTATTGCTCTTGACGATAGTTCCTGTTTTTCATTTTTTGTTGGATGAATCCTCTTTTATAAGTTCTGGGAATGGATTTGGTAATATCGCTTACTGCTCTTTCATCATCATCTTAGTTTTCGTAGGTATTCGCATCACGCCAATATTCTTAGAGGAAAGGATTGAAGAACAAATAATTACAGCCACTCGCTACGCCAATTCTGATTTAAGCACAGACCTTCGAGCGCAAATTTTTCAGCAAGTGGAGCAGTTGGTCATAAAATCAGAGCTTTTCTTGAATCCAAATTTGAGCTTGAAAATGGTGAGTGACCAACTAGATTGGACAATCAATCAAGTATCAGAAAGCATCAATTTACAAGCCAATCAGAACTTCCGCGATTACATCAACAGCAAGAGAATAGAACGATTCAAGCAAAAAATTGAAGACAAAGCGCATTTACAAAGAACAATTCTTTCCCTCGCCTTGGAATCTGGCTTCAATTCCAAATCCTCTTTCAATCGAGCTTTTCAAAAACAAACAGGACTCACTCCCTCTCAATACATCAGTGCCAAAACAGAAAATGATACCTAAAAAAGGCGTATCACTTTGGAAAGTGGAGCGATTGAGAGATACAACACCTCTTTATTTGTGAGAAAAAACATCATGCATAATTTATTTTTTCTCAACAACAATCATCCTCATTACAATCAATACAATCATGATTTATCAGCAAAAAGTACCTTAGAAAAATGCTGGGTTATTTTCGCTTACTTGCTTCCTGGAATTGTCTTTACCATTTTGGTCAATATAAAGTGGATACATGATTCGCTCTCTGGTCTATTTTCTCTATCTGCTAATCAATACCAATTTTGGTTGCTTATCTTACTGACTTTTGGTTGGCATATGCTCTATCCAGTTTTGGTGCTCAGACTAAAAAGAAAATATAGTTGGAAAGAAATAATGGAGGCGTTGAGCCTGGATCAATTCTCGGTGAAAGGTTTCTTTTTGATTACACCACTTTTCTTTGCTCTGGTTTTGCTCTTAGGCGTACCCTATATGAAATTTGCCTTTCCTCTCGTGCATAATTTCTTGCAATCCATTGACTGGTTTGCCATTCCAGAGCACAGTGTTTTTTATGATTATTCCAAAATATACGGCTTCGCTTCTTGGCAGTTGACGCTGTTGTTCATCGGGAACTTTGTGGGCGAAGAAATTTATTTCAGAGGCTATTTGATGAAAAGAAGTGCTTTTCTGGGAAAGCATAATTGGTGGGGTCATTCGATTTTATTCAGCTTGTACCATTTTTGGCAAATTCCGATGACCTACGCACTTGCTTTCATTGCGCTGTCATTTGGTCTATTTATGATGTGGCGAAAGAATTTGTATGAGTTGATGCTGCTACATTTTATGATTAATCTCTTTCTTCCAATTGCGGTACAAGTCGTGGAACAGTACTTTTGATTCAAAATATGGCAGTGTAAAACAAGTAATGCTATAAGTAGTTTCTGATTCCGATAGCTATCGGTATCGCTTCGTAAACTTCGCGCTTACCAATCCCAGAGCATTACATCTTTATCACTGTCCTAGATACGTTGTCCAAATTAATACATTGAACTGTTCGGTTTTAGACAAAAATAGTTTTTGAAACAAGATTTTTTAAAAATAAATAACTAATAATCAGCGAGTTAATCCTAGTGGCATAGTGTTTGTAACATTTTTAAATGAAAAAAGAAATCACTATGTTTTTTAATCATTTGAAAATTGCATTTCGTCAGTTGTGGAAACAAAAACTGTATTCCTTCATCAACGTGATGGGGTTGGCAGTGGGTGTTGCTTGTTGCTTGCTCATTGCGTTGCACTTGCAAGATGAATTGAGCTACGACCATTTCCATGAGCAAGCAGATCGACTTTATCGAGTTGCTTTTGACATCAAATTAGATGACGATGTGAGTATGGGAACTTGTACGCCTTCGGCAATGGCGAATGCACTTTCAAATGACTTTCCTGAAATTGAAAAAACCGCTCGCCTAAATCCATATTTCTTTAACGCAGGTGACAACTATGTTCGCTCAAAAGACGCGACTCAGAGTTCTTTTGAAGAAAAATTCGTCTATGCTGATCCTAGTTTTTTCGAGCTGTTCGATTTACCATTAGTGCAAGGAACAACCAATTTGGAAGAACCTTTCAAAGTGGTCATTACTCAAAAAGTAGCAGATAAATTCTTTGCTGGACAAGAGGCAGTTGGAGAAGTTTTGGTACTCGATGATAATCCCGAAACCAGCTACGAAGTAACTGGAGTGATCGAAAATGTTCCCGAAAATTCGCACTTCAATTTTGACTACTTTATGTCCATGTCCACTTTGGAGAATAGTGCAGAGAATGATTGGGTGATGAATGCTTATTTTACTTACGCACTGCTTAGCCCAAATGCTGATCCCGAGGTACTCGAGCAAAAGTTCATGGACTTCGCGAAGCAGTACATCGGTCCTCAATTCAAGAGCCGACTCAACATGGACTACGAAAATATGATCGCCTCTGGTGAGCGTTACAATATTGCTCTTCAACCGTTGAAAGATATTTATCTACACTCCCAAGACTACAACCCGCACTTGGGCAAAACAGGAGATATTCGCTATGTGTGGCTGTTTGGAGCAGTGGCTTTATTCATTTTGTTCATTGCGATGGTTAATTTCGTGAACCTAGCAACGGCGCGTTCTGCTAATCGTGCAAGAGAGGTGGGTGTGCGAAAAGTCATCGGTTCGCAGCAAAAACAATTGATTGGGCAGTTCCTCTCGGAATCTTTGGTCGTCAGTTTTATTGCAGTTTTTCTAGGTTTATTGATTGCTTTGATCGCTTTGCCTTCTTTCAATCAATTCATTGATAAATCGCTGCACTTTCCTTTCTTATCACCTTTTTTCCTGCCTTCTATTTTAGGCTTAGCTGCTTTAGTTGGACTCTTATCAGGGCTTTATCCTTCTTTTTATCTCTCTGCTTTTCAACCTATTAAAGTATTGAAAGGAAAGTTGAGCCAAGGAAGTAAAAACAGTTGGGTGCGCAGTGGTTTAGTTGTTTTTCAGTTTGCTATTTCAGTTACTTTAATCGCAGCGACTTTAATAGTTGGACAACAAATGAACTACATTCAGAATCGAAAATTGGGCTTTGAAAAAGATCAAATTTTATTGGTAAATGATGCTTTTGCGTTGAACGATCGTTTTGGAACTTTCCAGGAAGAATTGAAGCGAATGCCAGAGGTGAAAAACCAAACGGCAAGCGGATTTTTGCCCTTAGCAGAAGGACTGCGAAATTCCTTTGTGGTATATGCAGAAGGAAAGAACCCTAATCAACAAGTTTCTAGTCAATTGTGGCGAGCAGATGAAAATTACTTGAATACACTAGGCATTAAATTGAAGCAAGGACGCAATTTCAAAGCTAGAATGAGTAGCGACTCCAATTCAGTAATCATTAATGAAACGCTGCTAGAAAAACTTGGCATAGAAGGCGATCCGATTGGTCAACGAGTCATGTTTCCAGATGGATTCTCCCCCAAACCCATTTTGGGAGTTATAGAAGATTTTCATTTTGAATCTTTGCACGACGAAATTGGAGGGCTTTGCTTTGTCTATGGAACAGACCGAAATACGATTGCGATCAAAACCGAAGCCAATCAAATGGAAAATTTGATTGCGAAAATAGAGACACTTTGGAAAAGCACTTTGCCAGGAACACCTTTCCGTTACGATTTTTTGGATGAAAGATTTGCTGAAATGTACGAAGGAGAACAAAATACAGAAACGATGTTTTCCACTTTTGCCATGCTTGCTATTTTCATTGCCTGTTTGGGTCTGTTTGCGCTTGCCGTCTTTATGATTGAGCAGCGCAAGAAGGAAATTGGCGTCCGAAAAGTGTTGGGTGCAAGTATTTCTGATATTGTTTTACAACTGAATAAGAACTTTGCCATTTTAGTGTTGGTAGCTTCTGTTATTGCGATTCCGCTGTCTTGGTATTTGATGA
Source organism: Bacteroidota bacterium (assembly GCA_039176995.1). Taxonomy (GTDB): domain Bacteria; phylum Bacteroidota; class Bacteroidia; order Chitinophagales; family Saprospiraceae; genus JAAUTG01. The sequence goes on along the minus strand of JBCDFY010000225.1, from coordinate 3,826 downwards.
ATTTGTGGTTACAAGACTTTAGTTATCGTATGGAGATGCCTTGGTGGATTTTTGCTTTGGCAGGTTTAGTCGCATTCGGTATTGCATTCTTGACAGTGAGTTTTCAGAGTATTCGAGCAGCTTTGGCAAATCCAATTGAGTCACTGAGAAATGAGTAAATCATTCCCTTTGAATTAGTTCAAGCGCAAACTCTAGTTCCTCATCTTTTCCTGCGAGAACTCCTCCAATCGTAGGTTCAATTGAGTAATCAGGTTCTACGCCTCTTCCTCGTTTGGGATTCGGAATATTCATCGTGTATCGAACTAGTGGAATATAGCTACCGATTCTAGTATTAGGTAAATTGAGGTAAGCAGAAACAGCACTAGTATTGCCTTGAATTGCACCGCCCGTTTCCTGCCCAATGAAAATTGTGTTTGGACGATGTGCTTGAGTAAATGCAGTTAATTCAGCAGAAGCAGAATAGCTTTTTCCGCTGATTAGGAAATACAATTCTCCTTGAAAGCGATTACGTTTTGGACGCTGCTTTCTCAAACCTTTCGTCCTGGGCGTCGCTCGTACGAAAAAGCGATCTCCTTTTTTCTTAATGAATAGTTTTCGTAGAAAAGCATTGCGTACCTCGGTTGGTAAATAGACTTTTGAGGTTACTGATTTATCAAAAGGTATGGCATTGGTTTCCATGCTTTTGTAGTACCGAAAAGATTGATCTGTAAGGAAACGATAAACATAAGAAGCATAGTTATCTTCGCCGCCGCTGTTTTGGCGAAGGTCAATGATGAGGTGCTCCACATCTGCTTTTTTGATCTTTTTAAAGAAGGTTTTGATGTATTTTTTATACTTGATATTGGCGGCTTCGAGTATTCCTTTTCCAAAAGTATTGATGGTTAGAATGGCAGTTTTCTTAGTAGGCTGAATTTCACTAACGATCAATTCTTGCGGAGGAAAAATTGCGCTGCGTAAGAGTTTCAAACTATCCTCTGAAATTGATTTTCTATCTATCTGTGTGCCATCTTCAAATAGAATTTGATAATTGTCTGTTTCTGGATAAACCAGATGATAGCGATAGCTAAATATTAGGCTGTTGTTAAAAAAGAGTGACTTTGGGGTCTCAATGAATCCGTCCGTACCTTGCAGATTAGATATCTTAGAGCGCATCTCCTCTACGCTGTGCCCATTGATACTTTCCACTACTTTTCCTGATTTCTCTTTAGTCTTGTAATCATAGTATAAATAGAGTTGGTCTTGTGTATAACGAAACTCTAATGGTATTCGATTTGGAGTGGTCGCGCCTGCTGTGGTTCCTGTATGTCCACAGTTGATTTTTGCGGTAATGGGTGCAAGTAAGTTAAAGAATTGAAACTTAGTCAACGGTTGCTTTAACTGCCTTTCCACTTCCTCCATCATCTGATCAAGTTCTTCTTCCGAAGAGTACCAATGTAGAGAAGGATGCAGTTCTTCAAAGACCTCTTTGTAGGTTTGGAAGTCTTCTTGTAGTTGTTGGGGCGTATATTTTTTGGTGTAAAATTCACTTTGAGTGAAAGCAACTGAACAGAGCAACGAGAAAATTAAGAAGAAGCAAATTCGCATGATAAGAGCGTTTTGATATGAATTTGCCTCAAAGATGAGGAATCAAACGCGCTGAAACGCTGCATATTATAATTTGGGGCGTTTCGATACATGATTTGAAGCGTTTCTACTACTTTCAGGAAAACAAATCTTGAAAACGGTCTCACCTGGCTCGCTTTCCACATCAATTCTCCCTTTGTGCCGATCTATAATTTTGCGGGTAATGTCTAAACCCATACCTGTACCTTCTCCCATTGGTTTAGTTGTATAAAAAGGCTCAAAAATGCGGGTTAACTTCTCTTCAGGAATGCCTGTTCCTGAATCAATAATATTGATACAGACGTTGGAGCGTTCAGAAAAAATGTCAATTTTCAGCGTTCCACCATCGGGCATAGCATCAATGGCATTGTCAATGATATTTGTCCAAACTTGATTCAACTGTCCACCGTATGCCATGACCATTGGTAGATCAATCGTGCAATTTTTTTGCACCTCAATTTGCTGCTTTTTGAGTTTGTGTTTCAGCATCATTAAGGTATTTTTGATGCCTTCGCGCACGTCAGTTGCCTCCATGGAAGTCGAACGATCCATATGCGAATAGTTCTTCACTGAACCAACGAGTTCGGAAATACGATTGGCCGATTCTCGAATTTCGTTAACTAAAACCTCTAAGCTCATTGTGCTTTCCAACCACCACATGATGGTAGGAATAGCTTCTTCGTTGCCAAGTATAGCCGCCACACGCTCTAAGTCATCTGCTTTGATCTGGAAATCTACAAAGGTTTCAACAATGTCTTCTGCGTCTTCGATCTCATATTCGTCGAGCCAATCTTCCAAATCGGCTTCCAAATCTTGCTTTTCTAAGAGGGAAAGTTCTTTTTCTTCTCGATTTTCTATACGATTAAATAAAATTTCATTGATCTGATCGGTTTGTTCGGGAGAAATTTTCATGGTGATGACCGACTTGAATTTTTCGGGCGTTTGATGAATCTTTTTGTATAATTCTTCTGCACTGCGCACCATTGCCGAAGCAGGATTGTTCAATTCGTGAGCCAATCCAGCTGATAATTTTCCTAGTGCCATCAATTTCTCATCCTGAAACCGCAGTTGCGAAAACTCTCGAATCCTAGAAGACATTGCACCCACTAAGTTTTGCACCAATTCGTAGCTCACTTGCACCATTTCTATGAAGTGCTTTTTATGCAATTGCAGCACACAACAATTTTCTAAAGCCCGACCATACGCTTTTGCTATTTTCATCCTAGAAAAAGGCAGAACACCTGTAATGTAACCGGTTCCCCAAACGCCTGTCTCTCTTTTTTGCCCATCTCTCTCTAAGTAGATCACATATTTGCCTGAAACAATGATCTGCATATAATTGGTTTCCATACCTGGATAAAATAGATTTTCTCCTTTTTCAAAACACACGTAATTGGAGTGCTCTACGATCCATTCGAGCGGCTCTTTCTTTATTCCTTCAAAGACCTCAAAACCTTGCAGCGTTTCGACGAGATTGGATGTTTTTTCTAGTTGTTTCATTGTCTGATGGATGACTTTAGTAGGAATACAATCAAAACACTCTTTTAGTTGGGATGTTTAATTGCTTTAGGAGAACGCTTTTTCCAAACTTATCATTGATATTAATCACTCATTATGCAAATTATTTATCTGGCTCTTCTTTCTTTGTCCTTAGCTTCCTGCGTCAAAACCATAGACAATGACCCGCCAGCCGAAGAACCTGCATTGGCTAAAGTACTCTCCGTTGCAGTGAGTGGCGAAGAAAACGCTTATCGTTTCAATGTGGAAGTAGAAAGCCCTGATTTGGGTTGTGATCAATATGCCGATTGGTGGGAAGTCATCACGGAAGAAGGAGAACTGGTTTATCGTCGTATTTTGGCGCATAGCCATGTGAATGAACAACCGTTTAAACGATCGGGCAGTCCAGTCAAAATCACAGCCGATCAAGTTGTTTTCGTTCGCGCGCATATGAACAATTCGGGCTATGGTAAAGACATTGTGAAAGGCAGTGTAGCAAGTGGTTTTGAGCGAAGTTTATTGGTGACTGATTTTGCTAAAGAGCTAGAAACACAAGAGCCTTTACCGAAGAATTGTGCGTTCTAGAGGAGTGTTCCTAGTGTGTACAACAAATTGTACTTTTGTAGAAAATTGGAAGGAGCAAAAACTCTGATCTCTGCTTTTTTCAACTCATGGCGGCATCGAACCGCCATGAGTTGATCGAGGTTTCTTAAGGACAAAAAATGGC